>JAGXHH010000010.1 GCA_024636355.1 Desulfobacteraceae bacterium
CCCGGAAAATATCGAGGCCCTGACCGATGCGGGAGCCGATCCTGTATTTATAAGCCCGCTGGCCTCAGCCGATCTTCCCGATCTCGACGCCCTTTACATCGGGGGCGGGTTTCCGGAAACCCATGCCGCCGAACTTTCAGAAAACCTGAACTTCCGCAACGCCATAAAAACCGCGGCCGAATCCGGATTGCCGATTTATGCAGAGTGCGGCGGCCTGATGTACCTGGGTGAATCCCTGGTGTTAGACCGCAGTTACCCCATGGTCGGCGTATGTCCGATCGTTTTCGGCTTTTCCAAGCGACCCCAGGGGCACGGGTATACGATTGTTACCGTGAACCGGGACAATCCCTACTTCCCTGCGCAAACCGAATTGCGCGGTCATGAATTTCATTATTCCCGGGTGCTTGAATGGCGGGGCCGTGACGAGGACCTGGTGTTTTCAATGATAAAAGGGCGAGGTATTATCGACGGAAAGGATGGCGTCAGCATCTGCAATGTCATGGCCACGTATACCCACCTGCATGCCCTGGGATGCCCGCAATGGGCGTCCGCTCTCGTTCGGCTGGCCCGGCAGCACCTCCTCGAGCGCAAGTCCTGAGTCTGCAGCAGTCTCGTCTGCAACATATCCTGGCTATAACACTTCACTCACGTAACTGCTTTGCTTTTATCTTCGCTTAATCTCAAGTTACGAATGAAAACGATCCCTCGCTTGTTCATATTTATGTTCATTAAAACGGAACTTCAGACCAGGGTCGCTACTGTGGATCGAACATGAAGATCATGAAGGCCATGAAGGAAGGGCTGTTTTCATAAAAAAAGCCGGAGGTTTTCCCCCCGGCTTTTTTTCGGAATTATGGGTGTAAACGTTACTTTTTTTCCGGTTTTGGGTGGCACTGGGTACAGGCGACAGGCGCTTTGCCCTTGTTTTCCTTGTTGAATTCCTTGTGGCAATCGATGCAGTTCGCGTGGAGAGCGCCGTAGTAATATTCGAGTTCCTGTTTTGCACGCTCTTCCGGAGGCAGGCTGCGATCAACCTTGGGCACCCCGGTTTTTGCATGGCATTCGAAGCACTTCTGCACCTTATCGTCGCATGTTATGTCGGCAAGCGGTTGGCCCTTATCATCGTGGTGACAGTCGCCGCAGCCGGCTTTGTAATCTTCTGCATGTTTTTTGTGAGAAAACTCGACAATTCCCATCCGGTGCGTTTCAAACGCCTTCTCGTTTTTCATGGTCACGACATCCGGGCAACCCGATTCGGATGCCGCATAAAGGCCGGCAGCCATAAAGCATGTGGCTGCAAAAGCAACAAGGGCCAGCAGTACTAATCTTTTTTTCATTTTACCCTCCTTTTTACCGATGTTTAATAAGCTTATATGTCCAGAATTTGCACTCGAATCTTCCTGCATCGCTAAACAAAAAAAATACCAGCAACACCCTGACGTGTCAATAAGATTTCAGATAATTTCGGAGTATCCAAAAGCGTAACCCGATTAAATATTATACCAATCCGGGTGGTAAAAATTTTAATCGCCGGAAGAATCTTCCGAAGCCGCACGTTTGCCAAACACTTTGGCGCCTATGATACTGATTTCATATAGAACCATCATGGGAATCGCCAGCAGTGTCTGGGTGACCACATCCGGCGGTGTCAATATTGCCGCCCCGACAAAAAACAGCAGAAGGGCGTATTTCCGGTTCTTTTTAAGAAAGGGTACGGTGACCAGGCCGAGCCGGGCCAGGAAGGTTATTACAATGGGCAGTTCAAATACCAGGCCGAAGGCGAGAAGCAATTTGGAGGAAAAACTCAGGTATTCCCGCATGGAAGGAAGCGGTCGGATCGTTTCGGTGGCAAAACCGAGCAGGAACTCGAAACCGAAAGGGAATACCACAAAATAGCCGAACATGGCGCCGCCGACGAAAAACAGGGCGGAGACAATGGCGATCGGCACCATCAGGCGGCGCTCGTGTTTGTAAAGCCCGGGCGCCACGAACATCCAGAACTGGTAAAAAATGTAGGGCGCGACCAGCAGTAGGCCCGCAAGAAGCGAAACTTTAATGTAGGTGAAAAAGGCTTCCGGGATACCGGTGAAAATAAGGCTGTCGCCTTCCTGCAGCACGTTGACCAGCGGCCGGATCAGTATTTGAAACAGCCGTTCTTTGAATATGTAGGCAACGCCGAAGCCGACAAATATCGCAATGAAACATCGAATCAACCGCTTGCGAAGCTCATCGAGATGATCGGTCAGGGGCAGTTTGTCCGTGTCTTCATTCATTGCCGGGGCGCTCGTGTTTCTCGTTTTCCGGGGTGCCTTTTTGACTATTTTCGGCAGGGTTCTCCGTCGATTCCGCACCGGGCTCAGGCCGGTCCTCACGCCCTGCAGTGCGATTTTCCTTTTCCGAGTTTACGTTTTGCTTATAACGCTGTTCAATGCGGTCTATTTCACTGTCCTGGGATTTGTGGATATCCTTTACTTCACTGTCAAGGGAATCCTTGACATCCTGGGTGGCGCTTTTGAATTCATTTAATGCTTTGCCCAGCGATCTGGCCATATCCGGCAGCTTTTTAGGCCCGATAACGATCAGAGCGATGGCAAGGATCAGAATCAATTCCGGCATTCCGATACCGAACATAAAGAAAGTCTCCTTAAATCTTCAAATATATATATGTTGTGCGATTAACTCGCCAAATGGGCGGCAATGTGTTTTATTTCAGGAAAGATCAATTCCCTGCAGGCGAGCTTGCAGGCGTTCATGCTCCCCGGCAGGCAGAATACGGCCGTATTGCCGATCACGCCTGCAGTCGCCCGGGACATCAAAGCTGCTGAATCGATCTGCTCAAAACTGAGCTGAGCAAACAGTATGCCGAATGCGGTCAGTTCCTTGATAAATAAAGGGCGAATCGCCTCTATGGTCACATCGGTCGGACTGATTCCCGTGCCGCCACTGATCAGCAGAATATGAGGATTTCTGTCGAGGGTTGCGGCCACTGCCTTTACAATCGAATGGCGATCATCTGTGATAATCCGGTAATCGATGATCCGATGCGCTTCTTTTTCGGCCAGGCGTTTCATCCATTGGCCGCTTTTATCCGTTTCCGCAGATCGGGTGGTCGATACGGTAATAATGCCGATGGTAATCGTTTCCGGCGCCTGTCTGCTGTGTTCGTGTCGGCTCATATGCGTATTGCAGGTTCATTCCGCCGGAGACAGAATATCGACCCGATCTTCTCCATCGCATTCGGTTAACAGGACATTGACCATGTCGTTTCGTCTGGTTTCGACCATTTTTCCGATGTAATTCGCACGGATCGGCAACTCCCGGTGCCCCCGGTCAATGAGCACACATAATTCAATGCGTTCGGGACGGCCGAAATCCATCAGGGCCTCCATTGCGGCTCGAATGGTTCTGCCCGTATAAAGAACGTCATCAATGAGGATGATCTGTCTGCTGTCCATGTCAAATGCGATATTGCTTGAGCGGACTTCCGGCTGATGGGAAATCCGGGTCCAGTCATCTCTGTAAAGATTAATGTCGATTTCACCGGTATCCACATCGACTGTTTCCGATTGCGAAATCAGTTGGTGTATTCGTCTCGCCAGGTAGACGCCCCGTGTGTGAATGCCCACAAGCGCCAGTTGTTCCGGGTGCTTGTGAACCTCCAGTATCTCATTGGTAATACGCCTTAAAATGCGTTCGATGTCAGAGGCATCGGCTGCCGTATGACGTCTCATCAGTTTTTCCCCGTTTATATCCGGCGGTATGGACTCTCTTCTTTTCCAGTGAAAACGATTGAAAACACGTGCAGTGTATACTATGGCTTCCAGAGAGATCAAGATTTATGTTTATGGTTCAGGCGGTTTGGTAAGATCATCCGGTTTGCATATCACTTTATTTTTTAAAATAATACAATGCCGGCAGAAGTCCACGATATGAATCCATCCTGCTGCGGCGTTATTCTGGCAGGCGGTTTGAGTTCCCGCTTTGAGGGCAGGAACAAGGCATTCTTCGAACTCAACGGCCGTCGAATCATCGACCCGATCATCGATGTTTTCCGCTCGGTGTTCGAGGAGATCCTCATTGTCACGAACACCCCGTTGAATTATCTCCAGTGGGATGTCGCCCTTGTAACGGATGTCTTCACTCAGCGCAGTTCGCTTACCGGCATTCACGCAGGCCTGTTTTATTCGCAAACTCCCTGGGTATTTGTAACGGCATGCGACACCCCATTTATCACCAAAAAAATGGTTGAACTTGTGCTTTCGAAAATCAAACCGGGTGTGGTTGCGGTGATGCCGGAAACACCGGCCGGCACCGAGCCGCTGTTCGCCGCTTATTCGACCGAGGCGCTGCCGACGATAGAACAGCACCTGAAGGAGGGAAAATTTAAAATCCAGCGGGTATTTTCCCGGATGCGGGTCGTGAAGATTCCGGCTGCAAAAGTGATGGCGGCTGATCCGGAACTGTGGACGTTTTTTAATATCAACACCGCCGCCGACTTTGAACGGGCCAAAAAACGGCTTGCCGGACCGGGAGAATCTTCGAATTCATAATCCGTCCTGCCGGATTCGGACGGTGACGTCTGACAATTACCATTTACATTCTTTATGTCACAGGATACGCCCATGAACCCAGATCGCTTAATCCGCCGGATCAAGACCCACCCCGATTACCCTCATGCCGGGATGATTCTCACCCATGTCGGCGTTGTCAGGGGGGTTTCAAGGGACGGTCGGCCGGTTCGCGGCATCGATATTTCGGTGGATCGCAACCGGATCGCACCGATTGTTTCAGAAATGAAAGAGCGCTCCGGGATCATTGAAATCCTGGTAGAAATCACAGATCGGCCGAGCCTGGCGGTGGGCGACGACATTATGGTGGTCGTCGTGGCCGGTGATGTGCGGGAAAATGTACTGGCTGTCATGGCCGACACGATCGATGCCATTAAGCAGACAGTGACCCGCAAGACGGAACATTTTGCATAGTGAGTGAGGTATCCAGATTCTTCCATGGGTGATTTTTCGCATATAGACGACAGCGGCCGGGTTCGGATGGTCGATGTCGGAGATAAAAACGAAACAGACCGTCGGGCTGTGGCGCAGGGGACCGTTTCCATGAACCCGGAAACCTTTGAAGCAGTGGTTCACAACCGGAGTCGCAAAGGCAACGTGATTGAAACGGCACGAATCGCCGGGGTAATGGC
>JAGXHH010000001.1 GCA_024636355.1 Desulfobacteraceae bacterium
CCAGAAGCCAGAAGCCAGAAGCCAGAAGCCAGAAGCCAGAAGCCAGAAGCCAGAAGCCAGAAGCCAGAAGCCAGAAGCCAGAAGCCAGAAGAAGGACGTCGCTTCGCTCCGGTAATTATAATCCGACTGAGCCGAAGGCGAATACCTTAATTCTGGATTCTGAATTCTGGCTCCTGGATTCTTGTTTCTTATAGTTGAAACTCACCATGAGAAACGAAATACAACCTTCAGATGATATCGACCTTCTGATCGCCGCCATGCCGCCGGATATCCGGAAGGCCATCCGGCAGAAAGATCAACACGACCAGCTCATCGAAATCATCCTCGATCTGGGACGACAGCCTGAAGCACGGTTTCCGGGGGAAATCGTCCCCCTTTCCGGCGAAAACAGCACCCAGGACGACATCGACTATGTCGTGGCCCGGGTGGGGCGCTTTACCGAAGACAACCGGGCCGGCATCGAGCGCACACTTCATCGGATTTCCGCCATTCGCAACCGGTTCGGCGCCATTATCGGCCTGACCTGCCGGGCGGGGCGGGCGATTTTCGGCACGGTCGATATCCTGCGGGATGTGATCGAAAGCGGGGCGTCGATTCTGCTGCTTGGCCGCCCCGGCGTGGGCAAAACCACCCTGCTGCGGGAATCTGCCCGTGTGCTGGCAGAAGAACTGAACAAACGGGTTATTATTGTCGATACGTCCAACGAGATCGCCGGGGACGGGGATATTCCCCATCCGGGAATCGGAAGGGCCCGCCGCATGCAGGTCCCCTCGACCCACCTCCAGCATGCCGTCATGATCGAGGCCGTGGAAAATCACATGCCCGAAGTGATCGTGGTGGACGAAATCGGAACCGAAGCCGAGGCGATAGCCGCCCGGACCATTGCCGAACGCGGCGTTCAGCTCGTTGCCACAGCCCATGGCAACAACCTGGAAAACCTGCTGCAGAATCCGACCCTGTCCGACCTGGTCGGCGGCATCCAGGCGGTAACGCTTTCAGATGAAGAGGCCCGGCGACGCGGCACCCGGAAAACCATTCTTGAAAGAAAGGCCCCACCCACGTTCCATGTGCTGGTGGAAATCCAGGACCGGGACCGGCTGGTGGTGCATTACAACCTGGACCGGGTAATCGATGCCCTGCTCCGCGGCCACCAGCTTACACCCGAACTAAGGGAGCGGGATGCCGAGGGTCGGGTGACAAGCCATAAAATCGAAACGCCGGGGGCTGCGGAACCGAGACGGGACGAGCCGGAGCCGGCCTCCGGCAGGACGAAGTTGCGGACTGTACGGATATTTACGTATGGAGTCAGCCGGAAACATCTGGAACGCGCCATCGAAAAATGGCGTATTCCGGCCTACCTGGTGGGAGATATGGAAAGTGCGGATCTCGTTCTGACGTTAAAATCCCAGGAAAAAAGAAAACCCCGCCGCCTTCGTGATGTCCAGCAGCGGGGCATGCCCGTCCACGTAATCAAAAGCAATACCCTGACCCAGATAGAAAATTTCCTTCGCAACCTGTTTCCGGCAGAGGACTCAAAGGCCGAACCACCGGAAGCACTGAAGGAAGCCGAAGCCGGCGTCACTAAAGCGGCAAAAACCGGTCTGCCGGTTGAACTCTCCCCCCGGGATGCGCCGTTGCGGCGCATTCAGCACGAGTTCGTCAGCCGCTGCGGACTGCTTTCCGAAAGCAAGGGGCGAAAACCCCATAGACGCGTGGTGGTCTATCCAGCCTAATTAATGCACTGCACTACGGCTACGACCATTCCTTTTTCGTCCCTGGCCATGACAAAGCAGCGGACTTCCTTGTCCTTCAGCTTTTCAATCGCCCGCTGGTCCATATTGCCCGGATAAAGATCCGGATCATTGATCCCTGCTATCCGGATACGTTCCGAGTTCCGGTAGTCGTTTTCATTGAACTGGCCCACATCGGTTATCTGCATTTCAAACGTATCGCCGCCTAAAATATTTACCACTTTTCCACGAACTCTGTCCGACATGTCTCCTCCTATTTCAAAATGATCGTCTATATATGGATATTTCCGTTATCGGGCGCAAACCGTCATGTGGCCATCCCGGCGCTTTTCCCGCTTTCGTTGCCATCAAGCACCTTTCGAATCGTTCGGGCAAGATCGAGACGGGTGACCGGCTTTTTCAGATAAGACCGGATACCGATGGCTCTGGCATGTTTTTCGGTTAGCGATTCACTCCATCCGGTACACAGGATGATCGGAATATCCGGGCGGATGGCCAGCAGGTCTTTTGCCAGCTGATCGCCCGTTTTTTCCGGCATGACCATATCCGTTATCACGAGATGGTATTTATCCGGCTGGGTCCTGAAATCTTCGAGCGCTTCGAGACTGCTGGTCCGGGAAGTGATGCTGTAGTTGAAGCACTCCAGAATCTGCTTCTGCATATTGACGATCGCCTCATCATCATCGACGATCAGGATATGCTCTCCGGGTCTGGCCATGATCTTCGCTTCATTGCCGGGCGCGGCAGCTTTTACCGGAGAGGACTTGCCCGCCCCTGCCGGTACGGCAAATGCATCGAAATGCCGTGTGATTTCCGTTGTCAGGAATGCGTTCTGGTCCCGCAGGCGTTGTATCTTCGATTCCAATCGATACCGATGCCGAACAATTCCGATCCACATCCTGATGCGTGCGAGCAGTTCATCGATATCCGCAGGTTTTTTCATATAATCATTTGTTCCGGCGTCGAACGCCTTGAGCACGTCGGACCCGCCGGATTCCACCGTCAACATGATTACCGGGATATGCGCCAGGCGCCGGTCGGCCCTGAGCTGTTCGAGCATCCCGTGGCCGTCCATCACCGGCATCATAACGTCGAGCAGGATCAGGTCCGGCGGTAGACTCCGGGCCATTTCGTATCCTCTGGCGCCGTTTTCCGCACACTTCACCCGGTATCCCGCGGTTTCCAGGAAAAGCCGGAGCATGCTTCTATGATTTTCGCTGTCATCGACGATAAGGACGGTAGATGGATTCAGACCGTCTGTTCTCGTAACATCCGAATGCTCCGTTTGCGTGGTCATGTTCGATGCGTTCATAAATGGTCCCGGAATCGATTGCAGGACTAAACACGGCTTTAGTTCGTTACATATTATCTAAGCGTGCAAGATCGTAATTGCAAATTGGCGCACCGGGTTTATACTCGAAAAGTGTGCCGGTCCCGGATCCGAGATCTGTCAGGACGGGCTTCGGATTGCTTTAGCGCCATGGAATAGTATTACTTAGGCAATTTACATGCCAACCCGTGCATTATTTTGGTTTTATAATTACTTGTTTTTACAGTTATTTTATTAACTGAATTATGAACCGGCCAAGCAAGCGTTACAAAAGGTGACAGCATCCCGGTCACAGGCTGTAACAAAACGTTACAGTTTTCTTTGCCATCGACACGCGCGGCCATCCATGGTATGAGCAAAAGCATGGAAAAACCGAGAATTCTACTGATAGACAACAACGAAAACTTTCTTGAGCTTTTCTGCTGCCTCCCGGAAGCCGAACACTTCGACATCCGGACATTTACATCCGCCTCGACCGCTTTAGACCACCTGCGCAAGGAAACCGTCGAGCTGGTTATCTCCGATGTCCAGATGCCGGGAATGACCGGAACCGAACTGCTGGGCGCCATCCAGGACATGCAGCCGGATCTTCCTTTCATACTGATCACCGCCTACGGCTCTTCTCAGCATGCCATTTCGGCCATCAAGCAGGGGGCGTTCCATTACTTCGAAAAACCAATCGACGACAAGCTCGATCTTTTCTGGTCGACGGTGCGCGAAGCGGTTGAAAAGCGCAGGATGCGCAGTGAAATCGAGATTCTTAAGAAAGAAAAAGCGATGCGTCCGAACCGGGCCACCGCCATTATCGGACGCTCAGCTGCGATAGAACAGGTGCTTCAATCGATACAATCGGTCGCGGATCTGCCGGTACCGGTCCTGATTTCCGGAGAAACCGGGACCGGCAAGGATCTGGTGGCCAAGGCGATCCATCAGCAGGGGCAGAGAAAGCGGAGCGGTTTTTTTGCGGTCAACTGCAGCGGTTTTTCCTCGGGAGTACTCGAAAGCGAGCTTTTCGGACATGAAAAAGGAGCGTTTACCGGGGCGGTAGAACAGAAAAAAGGACTGTTCGAAATCGCGGATAAAGGGACCCTGTTTTTAGACGAAATCAGCACCGCTCCACTTGACCTTCAGGCCAAACTCCTGCGGGTGCTTGAAACCAAGGATTTCACGCGTGTCGGAGGTTCTACCACCATATCCTCCGACTTCCGGGTTATTGCCGCCACGAACAGCGATCTGAAAATCGATATAGCCGAGGGGCGGTTCCGCCAGGACCTCTACTATCGCCTGCATGTCTACGGCATTCGGATTCCCCCGTTGAGGGAACGCAAAGAGGACATCCCCTTGATTGCGGAATACTATTTCCGACGTTTCTGCCAGGCGTTTCACCGGTCAGTGGAGGGCATTTCCGAAAAAGCAATGGCCGGTCTGATCTCCTATGAGTGGCCCGGAAATGTCCGGGAGTTGATCAATGTATTGGAACGGGCCGTGATCACGTGCCGGGAAAGCATGATCACCAGTCGTGACCTGCCTTTCGAATCCAGCAGTCTTGCTGGGCCGCCGAGCCTGAATTTAAAGGAAATGGAAAAACATATGATCGGACGTGCCTTGAAACAGGCCGGTTATAATAAAACCCATGCCGCCGGACAACTCGGTATCAGCCGGAAAACGCTGATTGAAAAAGTGCGCCGTTACGACATCGCTGACAGGAAAAAACCCGATTAACCCCTGACCAAGCCTCATGATGCGGCCATGCTGAAAAAATACCCAAGCACATTGTCCTGTAAATTCGTCCTGTTTATGCTGCCGCTGTTGGCTGCGGCCGTCGTTATCACCGGCGTTGTTCTGACCTTTCATCATTACCGGTTCTACAATCCTACCCCTTCTCAACTTGAAACACTGCTCCTCCATACGCTCTTTCTGCTGCTGTTGTTGATAATTCTACTCTGTTGGGCAGCCGGAGTTCTATGCTGGTTCTGGATCAGTCGCCAGCTGCAGCCTGTCCATCGCCTGCAGCAGCATATCCGCCATCTCGGAGATGGCCGACTTGACCGGACGGTCGCCGTCGATGCCCCGTATGAGATCAAAACGCTGGCCAACGCGATAAATGAAATGGCCGCAGCGCTTAAACTCTATATTCACGGCGAAATAGAAACCGCGCGGAAAACGGCGAGGCGGGAAACCGAAACGGCCCAGGGGACCGCAACGCGCAAAATTATTCATGAAATGGGAAATTTTTTAAACAATATCGACCTGGTCGTCTATGGACTCAAACCGGAACAATTAAGCCCGCGGGGACAAAAAATCCTGAAAATTCTGATCGACGAATCCGGGCGGATTAAAACGTTTTTCCGGCGCTTTCTCGGGTTTGCCATAACCCCGGAACTCCGTTTACAGCCAGGTTGCTTTGAAGCAATTCTGGCAGGTGCGGTCGATGAATTTAAAACCGAAGCCCTTGAGGCCGACATCCGCATCGAAATCAGCCATCTGGCCGCCATCCCCCCGGTCCCTGTCGATGCCGGCCAGATTCAGAAGGTGATGCACAACCTGATTCGAAACAGCCTGGATGCGGTCGGCCGGTCGGGCATGATCCGGATCGAGACGACGGTCGCCCCATCGCATCTCCAGATTGCCGTTTTCGATTCGGGGCCCGGAATGGATGCCGAAACCCGGACCCGGGCATTTGAACCCTTTTTCACCACCAGACAGACCGGCGATGGCGCCGGTTTGGGACTGGCCATTTCCCGGACCATAATCGAGGCCCACGCGGGAACCATCGATTGCGAAAAAACCCAGGGTGGCGGGACGGCATTCCGGATCCGTCTGCCGTTATCGTAAATCTGAATCGTCTTTTTATCCGGTTGCCGAAAACCCGGAATACCTCTTCTCTTGCGCTCCTTTGATCCCGTAGTTTTCCAACCAGCAGTTTAAAGCAACTGAAATTTAGAAAAAAATAATTATCCCCCCGCAACGTCCTATTTCTTTTCTATTCTTTTCACTGATTGCGCCTGTATTCCCCTGAAAACGTCGCTTGAGCCCCTTTGTAGTTACCTGAAAATTTTCTTGTAAAATTTGACAAGTCGTATCCCCGAAGAAATTATTTTAATCGAACCGGGATTCGATTTCTTCAAATAGAACCGGTTTTCGGCATTCGATCTTTTTTTCAAATCATCTGTTTTTTAATCAGGAAAATTTTTATCTACCACAAGGAGGCTTTATGAAATTTGTGAAATTCGCGATGGCCGCACTGGTTCTTCTCGGCGTTGCTTTCGGCAGTCCGGCGATGGCCAAGATCATGAACGAGCCGGATGTCAGCGGCGCCTATTATGCCGCTGAAATGATGGACAACAACGGAACGTTTTCCACGGCTTTTTTGACACTCACCGCAGAAGGCGACGGAGTGCTGGATTATGAACCGCTGTTCCCGGAGGGTGAATCCGGCTCGGTGCTTTACACCGTTTTTGACAGGGGGATGCTCAGCATCAAAGAGCATCCAATAAATGATGAGCCATTCGGGGCTGCCAAAGGGGCCGTATCCCCTGACGGCAACTACCTGATGCTCGGGGATATGGTGTGGAAGACCAGAGGCGGAGCACCTTTTCTGCGATTTGCCATCCGGCAGTCATCGGCACTGGATAATGGAGCCATGAGCGGCGCCTACAATCTGTTTATCTTTTACACGGCCCTCGCGGGTGAAGCGACTGTATTTGATACCAATGCCGGAACCTTCCATGCCGATGTAAATTCGGAAGGAGAGGTTGCTGTCGGAACGCTTTCCGGAGAGTTCAGGGAAGCGATCAATCCCTTCACCCAAGAACCCCAGCCCGTTACCGGGGACTATGAAGTAAATTACACCGTTATGCCCGACGGGCGGTTGAGCCTGACCCTTACCACCGGAAATTTGATCGATTCCTTCGATGCCATGGACGGTGTGATATCCGGTGACGGCAATGTATTTGTCGCCGTGGAGACCAGCCCGGAAGACGGCAACCAGTTGTTTGTGATCGGTATCCGGCAACATTCCGAAGACCTGACCCTTGCCGATATCCAGAATGGCTATTTTGTTGACGATTTCGGATATTATCCCCTCGATCCCGATAATGATGAAAGAGACGACGCGGCCGGTTTCCTGAAGGATCTGGCCTTCGATTCCGACGGGACGTTCACTTTTACCGAACTTGATACCACCTGCGAGATCTGTCCCATAAACACCCCTGTCAACGGCACCCTTGAGATTTCGCCGAGCGGCAGCCAGTACACCTACACCATTGTCGATTATCCGGAAGGAAGAAAAGGGGGCGGACAGATTAACCGAAGCCCGGACGGAACGGTAATCGCACTGCTTAGCCCCCTATACCTGGGCATCGGACTCGAACAGGCATCCGGAGAGGAAGAGCCTGGTCAACCGATCGCCAATGCAGGGGGCGCGCAGACGGTTGCGCCCGGCGAAACGGTCTCTCTTAACGCTTCCGGTTCAACGGACCCGGACGGTATGATTGACAGCTATATGTGGCAGAAGGTGACCGGGACTCCCGCACTGGTTGAGGCAATTACCCTGAACGACGATACGGCGGTCCAGCCGACCTTTACTGCACCAAACGTCGGAGGCTATGTCACGTTCCGCCTGACGATAACCGATAACGACGGCAATACCGATGTCGATATCGCCACCGTCACCGTCGCCGGAAACTTTGCACCCGTGGCTGAGGCCGGGGAAAATCAGATCGTTGAAGAAGATACGCTGGTAACGCTCGACGGCACCGGTTCCTCCGATTCGGATGACGGCATCCAAACCTATGCCTGGCTCCAGACAGCGGGAACTGAAGTGACCCTTGCGGACGCCGACACGGCACAGCCGAGTTTCACCGCACCGATGGTCGACGCCAGTACGGCACTGACTTTCGAGCTGACCGTAACGGACAACGGCGGGCTGACGTCAACCGATAGCGTCACCATCACCGTCAGGGATACCAACAGTTCCGGCGTAAACCAGCCACCTGTCGCCGATGCGGGCGCGGATCAAACCGTCTGCGAGGGCGATACCGTGACCCTGAACGGATCGGCTTCTTCTGATCCGGACGACGGGATCGCATCCTATGCCTGGACCCAGACGGCGGGCCCTGATGTAGCCTTGACAGATGCAGATGCTGAACAAACTGCATTTACAGCACCTTCCGTCGACGAACCGACCACCCTGACCTTCCAGCTGACCGTCGAGGACAACTCCGGTCAGACGGCATCCGACAGCGTGAGCATCGTCATCGACAATGATATAAATGACAATGGCATGGCCGATGAACTGGAATCCAACGACAACGACATGGACGGCGACGGAATATTTGATTTCGATGATTTGGATTCATGCCGTTTCCGTTTCCTCAACGGCGATGCGTTTATCGGCTTCTTCACCTCGAACGGCACCCTGATTAACATCAAAAACCCGGGAGATACCGACGCGGACATCTCCCAGACCAACAGGCCGGAAGGAATAACCTGCCCATACGGAGCGTTCAGCTACGCCATTGCCGGTCTGACCCCCGGGGAGGAGGTGGACGTGACCTTTGTACTGCCGGAAGATCTGCCTGCGGACGCCGTTTTTTACAAAATCGACGACACCAACGGATGGCAGCCGGTTGAAATCGTGCCGGGAGAAACGGCAAATATCTTCACAATAACCTTGAAAGATGGTGGGCCGTTAGATGCCGATGGTACCGAAAACGGCATCATTGTGGATCCAAGCACCATCGCACTTACCGACACATCCGTCAATCCCGATAGCGGCGGCAGCAGTAGCAGCAGCGGTTGCTTTATCCACACGATGTTCCGGTAAAATGGCTGGTTCGAATTAAAAAAAGGGTGGCCCGAAATTTTCGGGCCACCCTTTTTTCATTTTCTGGTTATCCGGAAAACTCCAGTTAATGATTTTCTCTCGCAGAGCCGCTGAGAACGCGGAGAGTTCTTCTGCGTTCCCAGCGCCCTCTGCGAGAGATATTCGATCTCATTGGCACCAAAAAGCTTAGGATTGCCCATCACTGGAGCGAACCGGATAACCAGATTTCATTTTTAAAGCAGAAAACTATCGTCGCTCAAAGATCCGGCAATGGCAAAACGCAAAAAGGGCGTTTTCCCGCTTGGGAAAACGCCCTTTTTTAAATTCTTACTGCCCGTGCCGGTTAGTTAGACAACCTGGACATTGACAGCGGCCGGGCCTTTAGCGCCCTGTTCCACTTCGAAGGTCACTTTGTCGCCTTCGTTCAGCGACTTGAAACCATTCGACTGGATTGCGGAAAAATGAACAAAAACGTCCGGTCCGTCTTCTTGTTCGATAAAACCGAAGCCCTTGCTGTCATTAAACCATTTTACTGTTCCGTTTTTCATTTGTGACATACCTCCTTTCTCATTGTTATTCTCACGGTCTCTAACTGGAGGCTGCCTCTTACAAAAAACGGGTCCTTCCTTCAGCGAAACCGACCCGCCAACCAAGGCCGGGCCTTTACAGATTGAACTAATAATAATTATATTGAATAAAAATGCAAGCAGATAATTTCATTTCTTCATTTTTTTTCAATATCATCGAAAAGATTTTCAGCTTGATCCCGGGATCTCCCGGTTCAGGAGATCCTTAAATGTCAAAAGCTGAATTCCTCATCCGATTCATGAAATACGACTTACTTAAAAATCGGGCGGAACTCAAGCAAAAATTGCATTCCGTTTAAAAAAATACCTGTTTCCTCTCCAACTCACCAGATCAACTCAATAGTGAAAGGGCCTTCCGGTTCGGGGGACCGGAAGGCTGCTGTCAACTCGCCAGAATTCAGGGTTATGGGAATTCGTTAAATGCTGGGCCGGATCAGTATTGAGACCCGCCTGTGCCGGTTCCCTGATCCTTCATTCCGGGCTGATGCATTTGATCTTCCATCATCATTTGATCCTGATGTTTCATGCCCGGCTGGTCTTCCACCCCATAATATCCCCGGACCTGACTCTGCATTTCCTGGCTGGACAATTCCTGCATCTGGTCTTCAGTGATGCTGGGAGCGTCTTGGAGCTTCTGCATTTCAACGGTCGCGGTCAACTCTTCTTCCCCGGCCTGGATGAGCTGCCAGGGAAGTGGAATCAGTTGATCTTCCTGGGCCAGATCACCGGTCGGCGCCCATATGACATACACCACCTGTCCCTGCTCTCCGATAAACAGATCCTGGAC
>JAGXHH010000095.1 GCA_024636355.1 Desulfobacteraceae bacterium
CGGGCTTGCCGGATTCGGAGCACCGCAGTTGATCGGCGGACTCGTCTTTGCCGCCGCTTATGAACGTGAAAAAAACATCATCGTCCCGATCTGCATTCACGTTTCCGGCAACCTGGCCCTGTTTTCCCTGGGCCTGCTGTAACCTACAGCTTGTATGCTGTGCATTTGATAGCCCAAAAAATTCCCTTATCTGGTTATCCGCTTCGCTCCAGTAATTATCAATTCGCAATTGGCAATTCACAATTTGCCTTTGATTTAATCTTCCGGATAACCAACCTTAAACATTGAACCTTGAACCTTGAACCCTGAACTTTTTTTTTTACGATTCCGCCGCCTGTTTCTCCGGCGCGTTTTCAAGTATCTCGCGCACCAGATTGGCCAAAGCCCTGAGTTTGATCGGTTTGAATACCAGCGCACGTACGCCCATGTTCCTGGCGATTTGCTCGTCGATCCGGGCACTGTATCCGGTACAGAGCATTATGGGGATATCCGGGCGGATATCCATTAACCGGCGGGCGAGTTCATCGCCCGACATGTCCGGCATGGTCATGTCGGTGATCACCAGGTCGAACCGGCCCGGATCGCTGCAAAAAAGCGAATGGGCTTCAATGCTGCTCAAAGATGTGGTGACGTCGTAGCCGAGAAATTCAAGCATTTGCCGCGCCGTATCGGTTATCGCCTCTTCATCGTCGATGAGCAGGATGCGTTCATTGCCCCGCGGAAGGGATATTTCCGCATCTGCTGCCGTTTCCGTCCGTGAAGTCCCGAGCCTTTGAATCATCGGCAGGTAGACGCAAAAGCGGGTGCCCGAACCGGAGCGGCTTGAAAACGTAACCGCCCCTCCATGTTTTTTTACGATACCCTGAACCACGGCGAGACCGAGTCCGGTTCCCATTCCTTTGACTTTGGTTGTAAAATACGGATCGAAGATGCGTTTCTGAACCTCCGGAGACATGCCGTGGCCGGTATCGCTGACAGCGATTCTGACATAGGAGCCGGGTGGGATATCAAAGGATGAGGAGATATCGGCCATTCCGATTTTAACGGTATCCAGCGCTACGGTGAGCACGCCGCCGGTTTCGTTCATCGACTGGCCGGCATTGGTGCACAGGTTCATCAGGATCTGGTGGATCTGTCCGGGATCTGCCAGTATAGGCCCTTTATGATGTTCGATTTCCTCGCAGATCTCTACGGAACTCGGCAGGCTGGCGCGCATCAGCTTCAGCACGTCTTCGATGATCGGCCGCACACTGACCGGTTTTTTTCGCTGTTCGGTCTGCCGGCTGACGGAAAGTATCTGCCGGACCAGGTCCCTGGCCCGGTTGGCGGCTTTTAACACCTGGTCCAGATAATTAAATACTTTGCTCTCCCGGTCGGTCTTAATCATGGAAAGCTCGACATATCCGAGAATGGCGGAAAGGATATTGTTAAAATCGTGGGCAATGCCACCGGCAAGTGTCCCGATGGCCTCTAATTTCTGGGATTCTCGCAGCCGGTCTTCCAGTTGCCGCTGTTTGGTGATGTCGTGCAGGATCGAAAGGATAAAAAATTCGTTCTTGATTTCGACCAGTTTGGCGAACATCAGGAGATGCCAGGTGGTCTGGTTCTGGTTTTTAAAGGAAACCTCAAAACCGGTCAGCTCCCCTTTTGCGGTCAATGTATTGATGATCTGCTGCCACTGATCGGCCGGAAACCCTAAATCGAGCGCCGTTTTTCCTATGACCGAACGGCGGGTATAATTCAGGAACTCGCAGAATTTTTCGTTGGCGTCCAGGATTTTGCCGGTCAGGTCGGAAACCGAGATCGGCTCAGGCGAGAGATTAAACAGGTGCCGGAACTTGATCTCGCTGGCCCGCAGGGCATCTGCAATTTTTTTCTGTTCGGTCAGGTCGGTGGCCGCACCGATATACCCCTCCGGACGTCCGGCTTTATCCCGTTTAAGGGCCGTGGTCATGTAGGTGAAAAATTCGGCGCCATTGGCATGCCGGTGTCCGACTTCCCCGCTGTGTTTCCCTTTGCGCAGGACGATTTCGTTGAACGGCAGCACATCGTTTTTCAGCTGTTCCGGGCTGTAGAAAATGCTCTGGTGTTTTCCGGTTAACTCCGATTGTGAAAACCCGTGAATATTTGCCCAGGCCTTGTTGGCATAGGTAATGTATCCCGCCAGATCCGTCGTGATCACCCCTTCGCCTATCGACTCGAGGATGCTGCTGAATCGTTTCGATTCGGATTCGGCATATTTAAATTCGGTGATATCTGTGGCCCGGATCAGAAGAAGCCGCCGATCATCAACTATTTGCGCCTGCAGGCGAATCCGGAGCCATAAAGCCGAATCGCCGGCATCCTGGATTTGCAGTTCAAATGTCTGGGGTGTGTCTTGCAGGGCCTGCTCTGCCAGCTTTCGAAATACGGCAGCGTCATCGATATGTCCCGACGTGCAGAATATCTCGATGCCCGTTGAGGCGTCCCGGAGCATGGGGAACCATCCGGAGAAAACGGGATTGGGATCAAAAAGCATTCCCTTGTCGGGCTTATAGTAGCAGATCCCTTCGGATTGTATCTGTAATAGATTGTTGTAACGGGTTTGAAGGCGCCGGTATTTGCCGGAGAGGCGTTTTATTTTCAAATAGAGAAAAAAAGCCGGAGTGCCGATCGATATCAGGAGCAAAATCAGTATCAAGCATTTGAGAAGAGCGGGCGTTAAGGGCGGCATGTCTCTTTTTCAGCATTAGTCTAATCAGGATTCGAATTTTAAAAAGACGTTAGCCAGTAGGGGCAGGTTCCGGGCGCCGAAACCACTTCGCCGGTGCCCGGAACACAAGATTGAACAGGCTACCCCAGGTATGCGAGCAGGATCTTGAGCATCCGTCGAATCGGTTCGGCAGCCCCCCAGAGCAGTTGAT
The DNA here is from genome assembly GCA_024636355.1 of Desulfobacteraceae bacterium. Taxonomy (GTDB): domain Bacteria; phylum Desulfobacterota; class Desulfobacteria; order Desulfobacterales; family Desulfosalsimonadaceae; genus JAGXHH01. The sequence goes on from JAGXHH010000095.1 coordinate 2,904, forward strand.
CGCCGACCGTAAACATGGTGATGTATTCCGGACCCATGTTGAGCTTACGGATCCTGCCGACCGGAACGATCAGTTTGCCGGTCACGGCAGCCGGGGTGAGATCGCGCAGGCTGTCTTCTTTGGTGTTGGGTACCACCTTGACCCATTCGTTGGCGCTTCCGATCAGGTCGATGATTTTTTCCAGGGGCAGGTCTTTGTTCAGTTTTATGGTCAGTGCCTGGCTGTGGCAGCGCATGGCGCCGATGCGGACGCAAATGCCGTCTATGGGAATCGGCGCCCGGGTATGCAGAATTTTGTTGGTTTCCGCAAATCCCTTCCATTCCTCCCGGGTCTGACCGGACTCCATGGCGCTGTCAATCCAGGGGATTAAACTCCCGGCCAATGGGGCCCCGAAATGCGCCACCTGGAATTCTTCGCCGGTCATGGTATTGATCACTTCCCGATCGATTTCATGAATGGCCGATGCGGGATTGGAAATCAATGCGGCCGTCGCGTTGCCGATCGATGCCATCTGGGAGACGAGCTCCCGCATATTTTTTGCGCCGGCGCCGGACGCCGCCTGGTAGGTCATCGATGTGAGCCATTCGATGTATCCCTGCTGAAAAAGCCCCCCGACGGCCATCAGCATCAGGCTGACCGTGCAGTTGCCGCCGATAAAGTTGCGAACGCCTTCGGACAGGGCTTTGTCGATAACATGCCGGTTGACGGGATCGAGGACGATAACGCTGTCATCGGTCATCCGGAGCGCCGAAGCGGCGTCGATCCAGTAGCCGTTCCACCCCGAGGCTTTGAGCTCCGGAAGCACCTTGTTGGTATACCCGCTTCCCTGGCATGTGACGATAATATCCATACCGGACAACGTGACGATATCAAAAGCGTCCGCCAGGGGCGGAATCTCCCTGCCGATATCCGGGCCATTCTGGCCAACCTGGGATGTGGAGGCAAACAGCGGATCAAATCCCTGAAAATCATTTTCGGCCTTCATGCGATCCATCAACACAGATCCGACCATGCCCCGCCATCCGATAAATCCGACCTTGAGCATAATAAAACCCCTTTATGCGAGAAAAAATTTATTTTGAGAAGGTAATATGATATTAAAAAGTAAATGCTTCTGGATTCAACTTAGCGTAATATCTATAAGTTTCCGCGGGTATTTGTCAACAGCTTTCATCTCTGCGGTTGAAATCGGAATGCAATGCTGTTATAGAAAACCGGCGTGTTCAACTGCCGGCTAATTTACAAATTGGATAATATATGCCCATTTACGAATACACTGCATTAAACGTCAAAGGCAAAACCATCACCGATATCATCGATGCGGACAGTGTTTCCGGCGCCCGCCAGAAGCTGCGGGCCTCGCGGATTTACCCCGTATCGATCAAGGAAGTCTACGATCGCGCAGCCAAAAAGGAAACCCGTATTTCCGAACTTCTTCGCCCGTTTTCATCCCGGGTGAGCCCCGCGGAGCTGGCCATGATGACGCGCCAGCTGGCCACCCTGCTCGGTGCGGGATTCCCGCTGGTCTCCGCACTCTATGCGTTGATTCCCCAGACCCGTTCCAGCGTGTTTAAGCGGATGCTGTCCCAGATCAAGGACGCCATCGAGGAAGGCACCAGCTTTGCCGCCGCCCTGGCCCAGTATCCGGAAACCTTTTCCGATATTTACGTCAATATGGTTCGTTCCGGGGAATCTTCGGGAACGCTCGAACTGGTATTAAACCGACTGGCCGACATCAGTGAACGCCAGCAGGCCCTGACCCATCGCATCCGATCGGCGATGGCATACCCGGTTCTGATGTTTTTTGTCGGTACATTGATTCTGCTCTTTCTGCTGACCTATATCGTACCGAGCATTACCGAGATTTTCGAGGGGATGAACCAGACCCTGCCGCTGCCCACGATTGTCCTGATCGGCATCAGTGATTTTCTGAAGAACAACTGGTGGGTGTTCGTCATTCTGATCGTTATGATCATTTTCGGTTTCCGCAAGGTACTCAAGACCGAAAAGGGGCGCTACTGGTATGACAACCTGGTCCTCAAGCTCCCCCTGGCCGGAACGCTCAAGACCAAACTGGCGGTCGGCCGCTTCTCCCGCACGCTCGGGTCGCTGCTGGAAAACGGGGTGTCGCTCATGGCAGCCCTCGATATCGTCAAAAATATTGTCGGCAACCGGTTGATTGCCGACGCCATCGAATCGGCAGCCCAATCCGTGGAAAAAGGCGGAAGTTTGGCCCGGTCCCTTTCCGAAGCCGATATCTTTCCGCACATTTCCATACAGATGATCCAGGTGGGGGAAAACAGCGGGGAGCTCGAAGCGATGCTCGGCAAAGTTGCCGACATCTATGAAACGGAGGTGGAAGCAACGGTATCCGGCATGACCGCATTGCTCGAACCGTTGATTATCCTCTTCATGGCCGTCATCGTCGGTTTTATCGTCCTATCGATCTGCCTGCCGATATTCGAGATGAACCAGCTGGTAGGGTAAGCCGATAGGTGCTTTTTTGAGGGCGTCGGAATTCACACCCCGGCGCCCTCTTCCACGATCAGATTTTGGTTATCCGGAAAACTCCAGTAACTGAGATCTTAATGCCCTGAAAGGGCATCACATAC
>JAGXHH010000096.1 GCA_024636355.1 Desulfobacteraceae bacterium
GCGTTGACGGCCCGGAATTCGACGGCCACAAAGTCGATTTCGATGGCTTGATGCAGCGGCTGCGGGCTTACGAACAGGATGAAAAAGATGCACACGCTGCCCACTGCAAACTGCACGGCACCCGATAATAATAACAGATGACGAGTGTTCATATAGGAGGAAACGATGACGGAAAAAACAGTGAATAAAAAAACGCCGCGGCAGCCGATGCCGGAACAAGCCCCGGAGATCCGGCGGCGCAACTTTGAAGAAGTGCCCCTGGGATATACTCTGGAAACGGCAATAATCGAGGCCAAACGGTGCCTGCAGTGCAAAAAACCCGCCTGTGTGAGCGGATGTCCGGTGGGAGTCGATATCCCGGGATTTGTCGGAAAACTGGCGGAAGGCGATCTGGAAGGCGCCATCCGGACAATATGGGCAAAAAACGGCCTGCCGGCGATCTGCGGTCGGGTATGCCCCCAGGAAATACAGTGCGAGGGGGTATGCATCCTCGGCAAAAAAGAAGAACCGCTTGCCATCGGGAACCTGGAACGGTTTGTGGCCGATCACGAACGGAACAACAGCAGCGGCGCCCAGCCGGAAAAAGCCGCCCCGACGGGCAGGAAGGTCGCCGTGGTCGGCTCCGGCCCTTCCGGGCTGACCGTGGCCGGCGACCTGCTGTTAAAAGGACATGAGGTCACAATGTTCGAAGCGTTCCATAAGACCGGCGGCGTGCTGGTCTACGGGATTCCGGAATTCCGTCTCCCCAAGGATATCGTCGCCTCCGAGGTTGCCGGGCTGGAAAAACTCGGCCTCAAGATCGAATGCAACAACGTGGTCGGCCGGACGGTGAGTCTCGATGAGCTGTTTGAAGAAGGCTATGATGCCGTCTACATTGGGGTCGGCGCCGGTTTGCCCAGTTTCCTGAACATCCCCGGCGAAAACCTGATCGGCATCTATTCTGCCAATGAATACCTGACCCGGGCCAATCTCATGAAGGGGTATCTGTTCCCGGAATACGATACACCGCTGGCACGCGGCAAAAACGTGGTGGTGATCGGGGCCGGCAACGTGGCCATGGATGCGGCCCGAACCGCCATGCGGCTCGGCGCTGAACGGGTCCGGATCGTTTACCGGCGCTCCCGTGAGGAAATGCCGGCGCGGGCTGCCGAAATTCATCATGCCGAAGAAGAGGGGATCGAATTTCACCTGCTGACCAATCCGACCCGCTTCATCGGGGATGAAAACGGTCGGGTTACGAAGATGGAATGCCTGAAAATGGAATTGGGCGAACCGGATGAGTCCGGCCGGCGCCGCCCGGTCGCTATTAAAGGCTCGGAGTTTCTGCTCGACTGCGATCTGGCCGTCGTGTCGGTCGGCGCCGGGGCCAACCCGCTGCTGACCCAGTCGGATTCGGAGATTTCCCTGAACAAATGGGGATACATCGTCGCGGACCCGGAAACCGGCAAGACCACCAAAAAGGGTGTCTGGGCCGGCGGGGATATCGTCACCGGAATGGCAACCGTACTCCTGGCCATGGGCGCCGGGAGAAGCGCGGCCGATTCGATACACGAATACCTGACCTGGGGCTGGTAAATTCCGGGCGTGGGACATGGAAAAAAGTAAAGCGGGCATGGGCACAACATGCCCGCTTTTTTTCCCCCTGCCGGGTCGGCATCGGGCAGCCTTCGGAAAAGGCCGGATCATGTGCCGCTCATTGGTGAAAGGTAAAAAGGAAGATACGGCACAAAAAAAAAGTGAGGCAACCCTCCTGCCATATTCCCTTTTTCAAGGCAACTTAGGCGAGTGGCTTTGCGCCCCACCCTTTCGAGTGGTTTGCTTTTCTCAATTATTAATTTATGCATGCCTTCCGGATGTGTCAAATCAGATGCGATATTTTTTAAATAAAAAATATCGCATCGTAGGGGCAGGCCCCCGTGCCTGCCCTTGGTCGGTTAACCCCGGTGCCCCGGTCATGAATGGGGGCAAACCCAGGGAGTTGCCCCTACGGCCAATTCCTAATATTTCCGGTACGCAACCGATGCACTAAAGAACCAGAGGAGCCCTGAAAGGGCGATACATAGAAACAAATTATAAATGTCACGCCCTTTCAGGGCTCGTTTCCCTTGGCTGTTCTTTTCCCGGGGCGTTGCCCGGGCTGGTATGTATTGCCCTTTCAGGGAGCGCAGAGGAACTCTCCGCGTCCTCAGCGGCTCTGCGAGAGAAATCATTAAAAGGAAAGGCTCTGTAGGAGCGGGCCATGCCCGCGATGGCGGATGCATTTTCGCGGGCATGGCCCGCTCCTACGTGGTCACCCGTTAATCCAGTGAATGGATCGGCTTTTCGCAAAGCCTGTGAACCTTGAACCTTGAACGGCAGGGCGGACACGCAGGTCCGCCCCTACGGGTTCAACCTTGAACTTTGAACCTTGAACTTTGAACTTAGATTTTACTGATGCCAAAGAAACCCAAGAGCAGCAAAATTGACCAGCCGTTTGTCGCCATCAACTGTGGCGCCCTTGCGGTCCGCTCGATCTGGGAAAAAGTGGCGAAGCGGCTTAGCCTATAAATGCCCCCTTTAATTCGCGCCGACTGCGCAGTTTATTACTTCCAGATGGAATTAATAAAGCAGCTGCTGTCATCATCATCATCATCGTCATCACCTCCGCCGTCTAATTTCGAGGCTGCCATCACGGTAACCGAGACTGAATCCGTATCTGTGTTTCCGGCGATGTCCGTTACCTCGAGATTAAACGTCAGGCGTGTATCGCCAGTCACCTCCGGTGCGACAAACTCCGACTGTATGCTACGGGGGTTTACCAGATCCACCGTCGGCCCGGCCGTCTGGCTCCAGGTGTAGCTGTCAATATCTTCTTCCGGAGCCGCAGAGGCGGAACCATCCAGGGTTACCAGGGTGCCTTCGTCAACCGTTTGATCCTCTCCGGCATCGGCTGTAAGTTCGGTCACAGGATCGGGCGTCCCGGAAGCCTGCTTAATGCCGATTCCCAGATAGGTCGGATGGATCAGGGAAAAGACGTTTCCTCCCGAAGTGAGATTGAGCGTGCCGCCGGTTTTTATGCCCCTGGGATAATTTTCGAAATTGGTGATGAATTGATACCATTCGCTCAATTCATAGGTGCCGGTTACTTCCGTTTCGATGGGGCAGGTGTCGTAGACGCTGCAGTTGGAAGCGGATTCGACAAAAGAAAGTGTCCCGTCGGCGGCGGTAAAATCCATGATAAAACCAGCGGCATTATCTCTGGTGCCGTTGTTGTCCAGGTCATAATAGCCGAAATCGGTGACATGATAGTCTCCCGCCAGATCTTCCGCGGAGAACTCCGATCGCTGGATGCCGACGGCATAGGCCCATGCGCCTTCTCTGGTGGCATCTACGGCCACAAAGGTATCGCCGTTTGAGGAAACCACACCGTGCATGGGGCCCAGGTCAGCGGCATTCTGACCATCGGTGAACGTCAGGGTCAATCTTCCGTCCGGAGCGACGTTATAGCCTGCCGTGTAGGCTCCGCTAAACGCAAGCCCCGGATCATCTCCGGTAAAATTGCCCGAAAGCACGTCGGCGTCCGTTGCCTCAAAATTTCCGGCATTTGAACTGATAATGGCGCCGCTTTCTCCGGGGACTTCGTACAGGAGGTAAATATTGTAACTTCCACTAACGACTTCGTTCGTCAGACCTGAAGATTGTTTGATGCCGAACAGCAATTGAGGTGGTTCGGTACCTTCGAATTTACCGATTGCGAGATACGCGCCGTCGGGGGAAATCGCTCCTTTGATGATTCCATCTCGAGAAACCAGTATTCCTCTGTCATCGATGTCGTATGCGGTCGTTAAAGGACCAAGGCTTCCCTCAATGGTGATAAAGGATACACCGCCGTTTCCGTCCGCGGTGACTTCGTACAAAGCGGTCCTGAGCGCACCGTCGATGTCCATGATCCTGGCCCCGTAGTAAATCCCACTGAAATCTTCGATACTCATGACTTTCGCTGCGGCTGGACTAAGAGATGCTGAAAAAAAGAAAAACAGAATGGAAATACTTAACACACTTGATCGTTTCATAAAACCTCCCTGCTATCTTTGAATTGATTCAGGCTTTAGCGGTTAATCGAAATACTTAAAATATGATATAGAAGATTCTATCGATCAAGGGATGTGTCAAATACTAATTGAAGAACGTCACGCTGCGGCAGGCCGATATTTTCAATCTGCCGTTTGCACCCGGAACATTCGATCACGTTTTCGTCTGTTTGGTCCTGAACAACTGAAGGGGGGAATAAAACGCATATTCGCAATTCGAAAGAGGTCTTTAAGGGGGGTGTTTACTTCGTTTGGATAAACCAGTTCCTTGGAAGCCAATCCGTGCACGTGCACGAGCACGTGTACGTTCACGTTCATGAAAAACCGGGACAGCATAGCCATATTATTAGGATGTGCTGACGAAGGAAGCGCATCGGCGTGCGTACCGGAAATCTGGCCAGGTTCTATTCACAGGAACTTTTATTGGCTGAACAGTTACCCCCACGAAAAAACAAGCAGCAAATTCAGACGACATGATTATTCATTTTAGCAGGCTGTTGAAAATACCAATATGCTTGGCTGATGCGGTTCTGAAATTCGGCTGAAATGTGCTTGCTATGCCCCGTAAGACGGCGTTTTTACCATTTTCGACCTTTGTTTCAGCTGAAATTCCGACGTGTCACGTCGGGCCGCCGAATCGGTGATTGTGAAACTTGGAAAGGAGACGGGCTGCATGAATGACTGGTACCGGCAGGAAATCGGGGATGTCCTTGCCGAACTCGACACGGAGCCGGCACAGGGAATAAGCGAAGGGCAAGCCGCCGAGCGCCTGGCGCGTTACGGACCGAATGCAATCGAGGGGCGCGGCGGCAAGCATCCGGCAAAGATCCTCCTGGAACAGTTTACCAGCACGATGGTCCTTATCCTGATCGCGGCCGCGGTCGTCTCCGCGTTTCTGGGCAAACCGACCGAAACGATTGCCATTGCGGCTATCGTGGTGCTTTTCGCGCTTCTCGGATTTTTCCAGGAATACCGGGCGGAGCGGGCCATGGCGGCGCTCCGGAAAATGACGGTGCCGGTCGTGCGTATCCGGCGGGGTGGAGCGATTGCCGAAATAAATGCCCAGCAACTCGTGCCCGGCGATATCGTCCTTTTTGAAGCGGGAAATATCGTGCCCGCCGACATCCGGCTGCTCGAAAGTGCGAATCTGCGGACACAGGAAGCGGCCCTCACCGGCGAGTCGGAACCGGTGGAAAAAACGACCGCGGCCATCGACAAACCGGATTTGCCGCTCGGCGACCGGCGCAACATGGCCTATATGGGGACGACGGTCACCTACGGCCGGGGATCGGGTGTGGTCGTGCGGACCGGCATGCAGACCGAACTCGGCCGGATCGCTTCCCTCATTGCCGGCCCTCGGGACACGTTGACACCGCTGCAGCAACGGTTAAATACCGTCGGCAAAGGCCTGGCCGCGCTCGGAGTGCTCGTGGCGGCGCTCGTCCTTGTCATGGGGGTATTGCGTGGAGAGGCGCTCGAGGAGATGCTCCTGACCGCCGTCAGTGTCGCCGTGGCCGTGGTGCCGGAAGGACTCCCCGCGGTGGTGACGATTACGCTTGCGCTCGGCGCACAGCGGATGCTGCGGCGAAAGGCGCTCATCCGCAAGCTCCCGGCGGTCGAAACCCTCGGCTCGGTCACCGTGATCTGCTCCGACAAAACCGGAACGCTTACGGTAAACCGGATGACGGTCACCATCATCGACGTAGCCGGCCACTACATCGAACTGGCCGGAGCCGATGATCACCCCGCACGCGTCCTGGCGCGGGCCGCCGCACCCGGTGATTTCCTGGCCCAGCACCCCCCGGCCGTCCGGCTCATGCTGGCCGGCGGAGCGCTTTGCAACGATGCGTCGCTCATCGAGGATCCGGCTTCGGACGGGATTGCCACGGCAGGGGACCCGACCGAGGGCGCCCTCTTATTCGCCGCCTCTCAGGCCGGACTTACAAAGGAAGAAATCGAAGCCGGCCTGCCCCGGGTGGCTGAACTGCCGTTTGATTCCGAGCGCAAGCGGATGACCACCGTGCACGATCTGGCGCAGGCCCCCGACCGCCTGCCGACCTCGTTGAAGCCGCTGCTCGATTTCGGGGCGCCGCTGGTCGCGTTTACCAAAGGTTCCGTGGACGGTCTCCTGGAGATTTGCAGCAGGATCTGGGACGACGGTCATGTGGCGGAACTGACGGAAGAGTGGCGCACCCGGATTCAAGACGCAAACGACCAGATGGCGGCAAACGGCATGCGGGTACTCGGAATGGCGCTGCAGCCGCTCGATCTGCTGCCGGGCGGGAACGCCGCGGAAACGCTGGAGCGCGACCTGATCCTTATCGGCCTGGTCGGGATGGTCGATCCGCCACGGCCGGAGGTCAAAAAGGCGGTCGAGACCTGCCGGAAGGCCGGCATCCGACCGGTGATGATCACGGGCGACCACCCGCTAACCGCGCGCTTTATCGCCTACGATCTGGGGATTTCCAGGGACGGCAAGGTCCGGACGGGTCAGGACTTGGGGAAAATGTCGCCGGAGGAACTCGAAGCGTCCGTGGGGGACGTCTCCGTTTTCGCCCGGGTCGCACCCGAGCACAAGCTCCGCATCGTCGAAGCCCTGCAGCGAAAAGGGCACATCGTCGCCATGACCGGTGACGGCATCAACGATGCGCCGGCGCTCAAACGTGCCGATATCGGAATTGCCATGGGGATCACCGGTACGGACGTCTCCAAGGAGGCGTCCGACATGGTGCTTCTGGATGACAACTTTTCCACCATCGTATCGGCCGTAGAAGAAGGGCGCGCCATTTACGCCAACATCCGCCGGTTCGTCAAATTTTCCATCGCGGGCAACATCGGCAAAATCATCGTCATGCTCTTTGCCCCGCTGTTTGGCATCGTGGTGGCGCTCCTCCCCCTGCAGCTCCTTTGGTTGAATCTCCTCACCGACGGCCTGCTCGGCCTGGGACTGGGACTCGAAGCCCCGGAACCGAATGCCATGGACAAGCCGCCGCGCTCGCCCCAGGCCGGTTTTTTCAACCGGCAGCTGCTGACGCACATGACCTGGGTCGGTGTCCTGATCGGCGTCATTGCCCTCGGGGTCGGCGTTTTGTACTTTGAATCCGCAGCGCCGGCGGACCGGGTCTGGCAGACCATGATCTTTACCAGTCTGGCGTTTCTGCAGATCGGGCAGGCCCTGGCGTCGCGTTCCGCAGATATCTCCATCTTTTCCCTGGGGGTGCGCACGAACCCGGTTATTTTCCTGATGATCCTGCTGGTGATCGGTCTCCAGCTCGCCGCCATTTATACTCCGGCCCTGGTGACTGTGTTCGAGGTGACGCCGCTATCGGCCGGCAATCTGGCTGTTTGCGCCGCCCTGGGAACGCTTCCCCTGATTGCCATCGAACTGGAGAAAACTATCCGGCGGCGATTTTAGTTCGTTACCAGACCTCCGGATAGCCGACGTCCACGAACGCGTTTTCCATTTTTAGTTTGTGTTCCCTTTCCATTGCCGCAAGATTTCGGAATACCTTCTCCTGTTCGGCATCGGTGCAGCCGTCGGCCAGGGCAGTATATTGATTCATGGCCTCTTCTTCTTTTTTTGCGGCCAGGGCAAAGGCATCCGCCGGCTTCATTTCGGAAGAGACCTCGGGCCTGGCGATTGTTTCCGATACATGGTAGTCACGGTTTTCGTCAAAAGGGATCTTTTCCGGGACGGACTCCAGAAAGCCCCTGAGGATTTTTTCATGCTTTTTTTCTTCTGTTACGAACCCGGTGAACAGGTCTTTGAGAAAACCGTCGCCTGACGCCTCGGCGGCGTCCCGATAGAATCGCTGTGCATCGATTTCTCTTTGAATCGAACCGGATAAAATGTCTTTATACTGGGAACTGTCCATTTATTGCCTCCTTGATGAAGATCGCGAAAATTGCGCTTGCAGTGCTTCCTGTATCCCCTTTTACGATATAGGAACCGTGGCATGGGGTTGTCAAGTCCGCTTGTATCAAAGCTGCACCTGATTCTGCGGCGTTTCAACTGTTTGAATTTTTATTTGAAAAAAATCATTATTCCGATAAAGTAGGAAATTCTAGACGTAAATAACGATACTGCATGGGTGTGCCCCTCACAGGGGACTTTCTACAGACCTTTTTTTTAAAAACAGGAGTCAGGATATGCTTTGGTCAATGAAAAAACGATTGTACCGGGTACAGCATGGTGTGATGAAAGTGGCTTCCGGTGTTTTGCCTTTTCCGGTACCGACCTTGTTGACCGGCGCGGGCAGCGTTCGTCAACTGGCGGAAAATGTCAAGGCAAGGGGGCTGAAAAACGTGCTGGTGGTCACGGACAAGGTCCTGATGGATTTGAAACTGCCGGAGGGGCTTTTCAAATCGCTTAAAGAACATGGTGTGAATTACACGGTATTTGCCGATGTCAATCCGAACCCGACCATTGAAAATGTTGAAGCGGGCAGGAAAATCTACAAAGAGAGCAAGTGTGACGGCATCATCGGGTTTGGCGGCGGATCACCAATTGATTGTGCCAAGATTATCGGTGCCAGGCTTTCAAACCCCTATTTTTCCGTGCGGATGATGAAAGGCTTGTTTAAGGTGTTCCTGCCGATTCCACCTTTTTTTGCCGTGCCCACCACCGCGGGAACCGGCTCTGAAACGACAATTGCGGCCGTCATTACAGATGCCGCAACCCACGAAAAATTTGCCATAAATGATTTTAAACTCGTCCCCAAAATTGCGGTCCTGGATCCTGAATTGATGGTCGGCCTTCCGCCGCACATTACGTCCACAACGGGAATGGATGCGTTGACGCACGCCGTCGAAGCGTATATCGGATTAAACGGCAGCACATTCACCGATCAAAATGCCGAAACGGCCACGAAACTGATTTTTGAAAACCTGGAAGAGGTCTATCGAAACGGTTCGAACCTGGAAGCCCGCAACAACATGGCGCTGGCGTCTTTTTACGCGGGAACGGCGTTTACGAGGGCGTATGTGGGGTACGTGCATGCCATTGCGCACAATATGGGCGGACTCTACGGCGTGCCCCACGGGTTGGCAAATGCGATTATTCTCCCCTATGTACTGGAGTTCTGCCGGGTAGATGCGGAAAAAAAGCTGGCGGCACTATCCATTGCCGGCGGCATCGGCGCGAAGGGGGAGCCCGAAAAAGTGCTTTCCTTACGGTTCATCGAAAAAGTAAAAAGCCTGAATAAAAACATGAACATCCCGACGTATATCAAGGAACTCCAGGAAAAAGACATTCCCCTGATCGCCAGGCGGGCGTTAAATGAGGCGCATCCCGATTACCCCGTGCCGACGATTATGACAC
>JAGXHH010000097.1 GCA_024636355.1 Desulfobacteraceae bacterium
ACCACATACATGACCTGACCTCCGGTATCGGCATCCCGTCCGAGTTCCGGATTGTCTAACCGGATCAATCCATGGATGCTGAACATTTGGACATAGAGCCCTTCTTCAGCCATTTTCGTCACCTGTCAGTTGTTGCTTGTAGGATTTATAAAAATCAGGGTTGTCCGGGACGGCTCCCTTGATACGGCAGATGTCGGAAGCAAATGCAGTGCCGATCGAAAGAATCCGTTGCGGCGGCCAGTCGTTTAAGCAACCGATTGCCAGTATGGCGCTGTAGGCGTCTCCTGCGCCGACCGTATCGACGATCTGGTCGATTTCCGGGACCTCTATTGTATAATGGTCGGCCGGGGTGAAGATTTCGCTGCCGTTGCCGCCGCGGGTCAGCGCCAGAAGTTCGATATTATAATAGGTCATGAGCCATTCGACAAACGGTTCATGAGGCAAGCTGCTGTCGAACATCTTCCGAATGTAATCGAGCTCGTCATCATTTAGTTTCAGGATATCGGCATGTTTAAGAGAGGATTTTATAATTTCGTGATTGAAACAGTTCGGCCGCAGGTTGATATCGTAGAAGCATCTGGCATGGGGCGGTTTTTTCGCGAGAAATGCCTGGGTGCGCAAAAATGCGGAAGGGGTTCTCTGCATAAGTGTGCCGAAATAGATCAGTTCCAGCGGTTCCTTTTGCACCAGATCCCCTGGAGTTTCAGTAAATTCAATATGGTCGTATGCCACATCGGGATGAATGTCGAAGGAATGTCCGCCGGAGCCGTCGGGTGTGACCGTAACCCGGCCGGTCGGGTGATCCGGGTCCACCTGAATATGGCGCGCGTCAAATCCGTCTGTTTCCAGGAGATTTAGAATTTCGGTTCCAAGGGCATCTTCGCCTATCCGGGAAACGAATGTGACCGGTATGCCGAATTGTTTCAGGTGATAGGCAAAATTAAACGGCGCACCTCCGAAGCGCTGGTATGCCGGAAATATATCTGCCAGAATTTCGCCGATGACGAGTACCACAAAGCCTCCGTTATAATTAGTTTTTTAATAAATTAACGTTTTGCGTGCGTCATGTCAACCATCGGAAAGGCCGTTTCGGCTTCGGAGATGTGTTTGGCGTATTTAAATCAGGTGATATCCGCCGTATTTTCCACCGATACATTACATGAAACAGAATCGGGTTTCAACCCGTATCCCGGTTGAAAGGCGACGGAGGTGAATCCAAATATCCGAAATCCTGATTCAGGCCGCCTATAAAAAACCGTTTGACAAGGCATCCCGGATGATCCATTGTATGAACGTTTGTTCATGTGTTCATTTGTTTAATCACCCTCCTTCAGGTAGCAAATTTATGGAAAAACAGGATTTGGGCAAACGGAAAGACGAGTATGCGTGCAGTTGCCGGATCATCCACGAGGACATCCTGCGGTCCGTTCGCAAGCAGATGCCCGAAGTGGTCCAGCTCTGCAATCTGGCGGATTTTTTTAAACTTTTTGGCGACAGCACGCGAATCGGAATTCTCTGGGCATTGTGCGAATCGGAGATGTGTGTCTGCGATATTTCTGCGCTGCTCAATATGGAACAATCCGCAGTTTCCCACCAGTTGAAAATCCTCAAGCAAAGCCGGATTGTCAAAAACCGGCGCGACGGCAAAGTGATCTATTACTCGCTGGATGACGATCACATTCGCGACGTGTTGAATCTCGGCATGCAGCACCTCATGGAATAATTAAATACATTTTTATGAGGCAAACTGCATTTATTATAAAATTTGAACGTTTTCGGGTTTTAAATGATGGAAAAATATCGCGTCAAGAATTTGGACTGCGCTCATTGCGCAATTAAGATTGAAACCGCCGTAAAAAAAGTCCCCGGGGTTCACTGGGCATCCCTTGATTTCGCAACCCTGACGCTGCACATCGATGCGGAAGATACCCGGGAGGCCATAAAGGCTGTCCACGAAACAGACCCCAATATCGAACTCAAATCGGTTGCCGCCGTTTCGGGGAGTTTGCCGGACAGCAACACATTCAATCCAAAAAGCAAGCTGATCGAACTGTCGCTTGCAGCGGTCATGTTCGCCATTATCCTTTTTTTCGATTACGGGGTGCATGTCCGACTGCCTGAAATGCTGTTTATGGCCCTGGCCATGGGTACCTACCTGTTTTCCGGGTGGAACGTTCTGGCATCGGCTGTTCGAACCGTCCGAAAGAAGGCCTTTTTTGATGAAAACGTGCTGATGGTTATCGCAACCGTCGGCGCCATGGCCATCGGGGCCTTTTCCGAGGCCGTGGGCGTCATGCTGTTTTACAAGGCGGGCGAGTTTTTTCAGGAACTGGCGGTCAACCGGTCGCGCGGTTCCATTCGGGCGCTGCTTGCCGAAAAGCCGGGTTATGCGAACCTGCAGACCGAATCCGGCCTTCGGCAGGTACCGCCGGAGGCGGTGCGCGTCGGCGAGGTGATCGTCGTTAAACCGGGTGAAAAAATGCCGCTCGACGGCCGGGTGCTGACCGGATCTTCCCAGGTGGATCCATCTGTACTCACCGGCGAATCCGTGCCGAAAACCATCCGTACCGGCGATTGTGTCATGGCAGGCGAGGTGAACATGACCGGCGCGGTAATGGTCGAGGTGACCCGCCCCTATGCTGAGTCGTCGATCGCCAGAATGCTGGAGATGGTTGAAAACGCATCGGCGCGGAAAACGGCCACCGAAAATTTCATTACGGTCTTTGCCCGGTACTATACGCCCGCCATGGTGGCGGCGGCTGCGTGCATTGCGTTCATTCCCCCGCTGTTCATTGCCGAAGCGGCGTTTTCGACATGGATTTACCGGGCACTGGTGCTCCTGGTCATCTCCTGTCCCTGCGCTCTGGTCATCAGCATCCCCCTCGGGTATTTCGGGGGTATCGGCCGGGCGTCGGGCAACGGGATACTGGTCAAAGGGTCGAATTACCTCGATGCCCTGGCCGGGGTCAAAACCGTCGTTTTCGATAAGACCGGAACGCTTACCGAAGGGGTTTTTAAGGTAAAGGACGTCATTGCCCGAAACGGGTATTCGGCAGACCGGATTCTTGAATTTGCAGCCATGGCGGAACAGCACTCCAATCACCCGATCGCACGATCGATTCTTGATGCCTACATCGGCAGCGGCAACACCATGCCTGCGGTTGCAGTCGATGATCATGCCGAAATCTCCGGGGCCGGCGTCAAGACACAGGTCAACGGAACACAGATAATCGTTGGAAACGATCGGTTGATGATTCAGGAACAAATCGATTTTGATGAATGCCCCATTGAAGGGACGGTGGCCCACGTCGCGGTAAACGGCACTTATGCGGGGTATGTCGTCATCGGTGACCGGATAAGGAAGGATTCTGTCGAGGCCATTGCCGCGTTGCGCAGAAATGGCGTCAAACGCATCATTATGCTGACCGGGGACAACCAGTGTGCCGCCGACAGCATTGCGGCCCAGCTCGATCTGGACGAATACCACGCCGGGCTGCTGCCGGAAGACAAGGTGCGCATTTTTGAACAACTCCAGGAGAAATATGGTCAAAACGGCCGGATTGCATTTGTCGGAGACGGCATCAACGATGCCCCGGTCATTGCCCGGGCCGATGTCGGGGTCGCCATGGGGGTTCTGGGGTCCGATGCGGCCATCGAGACCGCCGATGTGGTCCTGATGACCGATTCCCCTGCCAAAATGGCCGAAGCGGTGGCCATCGGAAAGTATACCCGGATGATCGTCTGGCAGAACATCTTCCTGGCGCTTTCCATTAAGGCCGTCGTCATCGTTCTCGGTACAATGGGACTTGCTTCCATGTGGGCCGCCGTGTTTGCCGATGTCGGCACCGCGCTGATGGCCGTGGTCAATTCCACAAGGGCGCTGAAAAGCCGGATTCGAACCGACGAGGGTTCTGCGGAGGAGAAGACGTTTCCGGCAGAGCCCGAAGAAGATGTGTGTATCGGTCAGTCCGCTGCTTGATTCCTGCTCGAATTTAAAATAACCGCCTTTTCAATGAGTACCGGATCAACCGGCACATCCCGGTGCATGCCCTTGCTGGTGGTCGGCAGTTTTTCGATGGCATCGACCACGTCCATGCCGTCCACGACCTTGCCGAAGACAGTATATCCCCATTCCCGCGGTGTTTTTGCCTTGAAATCAAGAAAGGCATTGTCCACCGTGTTGATGAAGAACTGGGAGGTGGCGGAATGGGGATCCGATGTTCTGGCCATGGCGATCGTACCCCGCAGGTTTTTAAGCCCGTTGTCCGCCTCGTTGACAACCGGATCACCGGCGGGCCGGGCGGCCATGTCTTTGGTCATTCCCCCGCCCTGGATCATAAAACCTTTAATAACGCGGTGAAATATGGTGCCGTCGTAATCGCCTGCCTTTACATGCGAGATAAAGTTGGCGACCGTTTTCGGGGCATCCTGGGGAGCGAGTTCAATCACGATGGCCCCGCGGGACGTTTCCAGCCGTACCTTCGGGCTGTCTGTCGCCTTGTCTTCCGCAAAGGCAAATGGCATGATCGTTCCGATTGTTGCCAGGATTGAAACAAGCAATATCAAGTGTTTCATTTATGGAATCTCCTTTTTGTTCCTTTTTGATTCTGCATTGAAAATAAAAACGTCTTTCAGGGTCTGTTTTATATCTGAATACAGTTGATCGGTCAATCATGAGCAGGTATGTTTGCAACTGTTCAGCCAATAAAAGCTCCCGTGCATGGTAACCCGGTCAGATATCGGGCAAAAGCAGAATTCAGGAGCCAGGAGCCAGAATTCAGAATGAGGTATTCGCCTCGGCTCAGTCATTATTTAAATTATCTGGTTATCCGGAAAACTCCAATTTATGATTTCTCTCGCAGAGCCGCTGAGGACGCGGAGAATTCCTCTGCGCTCCCAGCGTCTCTGCGAGAGGAGACTCAATCTCTTTGGCACCAGAAAGTTTAGGGTGGCCCATCACTGGAGCGAATGATCTGAAAGGGTGAAAGGGTTCAATGAATACGAATAAACCTCGCGATATCGGGTTCGAAAGGGCGCTTGCCCTGACAATGGAAAACGTCCATCCGCTCGACGATCAGATCCTTCGGGTAGATGAAGCCGTGGGATGGGTGGTTTCGCGTCCGGTATACGGCCGGGTCGATTCGCCCTCGGTCAATGCGTCCTTAAAAGACGGGTATGCCGTTTTTTCAGGCGATATCGCGGAAGCCGCTCCCGAAAATCCCGTGAGTTTATCCGTAACCGGTGTAATCGGCGCCGGCGACCGGTCTGATTTTCGGGTAACGCCCGGCACGGCGGTCCGGATTCTTTCCGGGGCGCGTATCCCCGAGGGTGCCGATGCGGTTCTTGCCGAAGAATTCACCCGAATCGACGACGATATAATTTTTGCCCTGGCAGCCGCCGGTCCCGGCAGAAATATCCTGGAAAAAGGGACCGATGTTCGAATCGGAGAACTGCTGGTCAGTGCGGGTCAGGTCCTGCTCCCCCAGCTGGTCGGCCTCCTTGTGGCCGGAGGAATTTATGAAGTCCCGGTTTATCGGCGCCCCCGGGTCGGCCTGCTGGCCACCGGAAGTGAAATCCTGCTGCCGGGTGACGATTTTGTCGAGGGAAAGCTTTACGCCAGCAATATGGCGCTTCAGCATGCCTGGCTGCTTTCCGGCGGTTTTGATGTGGTGTTAAAGATTGCCGGTGACAGCGAATCCGATATTTCGGATGCCATTGAATCGCTCATGGGCGAGGTCGACGTGGTGATTACGTCCGGGGGAGCCTGGAAGAGCGATCGGGACCTGGTTGTCAAAGTGCTCGATTCCCTAGGTTGGGAAATGATCTTCCACCGGGTGCGGATGGGACCCGGAAAAGCGGTCGGCATGGGAATTTTAAGCGATCGGCCGGTTTTTTGCCTGCCGGGCGGTCCGGCCTCCAACGAGACGGCCTTTATCATGCTGGTCTTCCCCGCCGTTCTCAAAATGGCAGGATACCATCATTGTCCTTACTTAAACCTTCACGGCCGTCTGGACCGGACCGTTTACGGGCAGCTCGACTGGACCCAGTTCATCCAGTGCGATCTGGCGGCCGATGCCGGCGGTATTCTTCTTTATCCCCGTAAAATAAAGAGCCGCATGGCCGCCATGGCAAAAACTCCCGCAGTCGTCATCATCCCGGAAGGCATCGAACGCATCGCCGAAGGCACCGTGGTCCCGTTTATCTGCGTCGATCCGCATCTGTTTGCGTTTCCGATTCCGACAACATTCAGGTCATAAATTTCAGTCGGTTTCAGGCGGCAGCATCTCCCGGTGCAGGATCGTTTGCATTTTTTCCCGGAACAGTTTCCGGATGGTTTCCACCCGGTTCTTGTTGACACCGAAATCATAATACCCGCTTCTGGATGCAGATCGGATTTCGATAATTGACGGGGCTTCCGGAAAGTAAAACTCCAAATCATCCGTGAATCGAAATACCCTTGATCGGAATTCCGCATGAATGTAGTTTTCTTCTGCCGCGACAACCCGGGCGCGGTCCATGGAATCGAGAACGGAAAGGAGCGCTGATCCGGCCTGTTGCCTGGAACCGGCATAACTGATCGGCTCGACATACTGGCCGGCAGTCATGTCCGTCTGCGAGGTGACGCAATTGGGTGAACTGGGGCAGGGCGCAAGTCGCTTTTCCGTGACCCCGATACGCGGTGACCCGGCACATCCGGTGAAAAAAAATCCGATTGCCACCAATGTCAACAGCCGGTTCAGCATACCGTTCATAAAAGATGCTCCTGCAGGGGGGATTAACGATGAACATAAAAAGAAATTAAACATAGAAAATAATAATTCTTTTTTGACGAGAAGTCTACAGGCACAGTTTTGCCCGTGAGATTCGCTTTTCATCGCGGGGCATGTTCAAGCGTGCCTGAAAAGCAGCAATTCCCGGTGAAATGTGTCTGTGACGGGTGACCACGTAGGAGCGGGCCATGCCCGCGAAAAAATGCATTCGCCATCGCGGGCATGGCCCGCTCATACAGAGCCTTTCGACGTTCACCGGGAATTGCGTGCCTGAAAAGTATCTTGTGGCGAATCGTTCCTGTTCGCAGTTTGACAGTTGCATGGGCTTGCGTATGGATTTGCATTCACCCTTGAATTCTTTTACCTTCCATGGAAAAATGTTTCGGTTTTTAAAACCATATGGCGCCCGGGGCATAAGTGCTTTCTCATTTTTGAGAGGAGTTGGAAGATCGGTGGAAGAAAAAAGAAAAGAATTACAGCAGGCACTGCACGATATCGAACAACGCATCGAAGAACTCGAACAGCGGATTCCCCCGCATTCCGTTAAACCGCATTTTATTCAGCAGCTCGATGAACTCGAAGCGGAGCGGGATCGGATTTTAGATCAGTTAAAAATCGTGTAACCTACTTGATACTTAGGAAAACAGCTTTATGGGTAAATGTGCGAATCATCCCGACCGGGAAACCCGTTACATGTGCAGCAAACACGGGCACTATTATTGTGAAGAATGCCTGGAATGCCGGGATCAGAAACTTTACTGCAAATTCCGTACGGCCTGTCCGATCTGGTTTATGATGAAGGAGACCAAATCCGGCCGAGGGGACGACCAGGAAACCGATACGGCCCTAATCAACGAACACTGTAACCTTTCAATGAGATAAGTGGAGGTTTTTATGACTGACAATGTTGTGATCCTGCTGTCCTGCGGCACCGATAACCCGAATCGGAGTACCCGGGCGTTTCACCTGGCGACCGTCGCCCACAAGGAAGGCAAAAAGGTGACGTTGTTTCTGCTCGATGAAGCGGTCTACCTGGCCAAAAAAGGCTTGATTACGCACGTACGGGCTGCGACCGGCGATTCGGCCGATGATCAGCTCGCTTACCTGCAGGCCCACGATGTACCGATCCTGGCTTGTACACCGTGCGCCAATGCCCGTCTGGTCGGGGAAAGCGATCTGGTCGATGGCGCCCGGCTCGCCACTGCGGCGGAACTCTTCCGGCTTATCTCCGATGCGGCCGTGATCAGCCTATAGTTTCCGGGTTAATATTTGAAAACGACCGAATAAACACATCCTGATCATTTTTCCGGAAGTTTTGCAGGCACCAGGGTTGATCGGTCAACAGGTGCCTGCAGCCATCCCGGATTATATAGGTCTGCGCCGGCACTGCCTGATTTGATCTGAGAAAGACGGTGACTTCGACCCGTTCATACCGATCCCCTTCAAAGGCATCGAGGCGGGTAATTGAGTCATTGTCCAGTCCGGTATAGACCTGTCTCTTATACACAT
>JAGXHH010000098.1 GCA_024636355.1 Desulfobacteraceae bacterium
GAGACAGGTATTGAAGAACAGGATAACCTGGAAATCGTCTTTGAACTCGCCAAAGCCATGGGCGCCGATGTTTCCTGCTCCCGTCCGATCGTCGATGCCAAGTGGCTGGAAAAATCCCGTCAGGTGGGAACTTCCGGTCAGACCGTTAAACCGAAGGTCTATATGGCCTGCGGTATCAGCGGTTCCTTCCAGCACATGGGCGGCATCAAAGGCAATCCGTTCATCATCGCCATCAACAAAAATCCGAAGGCCCCGATTTTCCAGGTGGCCGATGTGGGTGTGGAAGCCGATGTCCTCGAATTCCTCCCCGAATTGACTGAAAAGATTCAAGAGCTCTAAGCGCCACATGCTCTAAGCGTCACATAAGATTAGTATATCAGGTCAAAAAAAAGCCGGTTGTTCCCGAAATGGGGCAACCGGCTTTTTCGTAGGCAGGACGGCAATTTGATTGCCGAATAAGATTCCCTATGCATGAGAACCGGGCCAAATGTACTGTACACAGCCGATGCGCTTCCTTCGTCAGCACATCCTGAAATCAATGGCAATGCTGTCCCGGTTTTTCGTGAACGTGAACGTACACGTGCTCGTGCACGTTCACGGATTGGCGTTTCGCAGAAATCTGAAATCGCGTTATGCGGAAAACTCCAGTTAATGATTTCTCTCGCAGAGCCGCTGAGGACGCGGAGAGTTTCTCTGCGCTCCCAGCGCCTCTGTGAGAGGATATCCAATCTGCTTGGCGCCAAAAAGGTTAGGATTGCCCATCACTAGTGGGAACTGCAATCCAATTACATTTTTCCCGACCTGGAATGCCTGGTTTTCACAAACTGAACTTTTTGCCAGGCGTGCCGCACCGGGCGGCAGGTCAAACGTTTCTCCGTGCCAGTGAAAAACTGTCGTTTTTTCCGGGAACCGGAACGAGCCGGTTGTATAATCTGATGTGGTCTCGATATCGAACCAGCCGATTTCTTTTTGAGGGCCGGGATATACGCGCGCACCCAAAGCGTTGGCAATAATCTGCGCACCAAGACAGATGCCGACAACAGACTTTTTCACTCGGATTGCTTCGTGTATGAACTGCTTCTCTGCCCCCCTGATTCTTTTATCACGGTTTCCATGAAGTCATTTTGAAATAATTTTGGGTTCCCATGGTTGTTCGCCTCGCTAAAAACGCATCTTTTTGAAGGGTTTTCCGGATACCGGTATTCAGTATCTCAGAAGCCCGGCTTTCGGGTATCCCCCTGAGCAAATCGGATTGAGAAAAGCTGTTTTCGTCAATGACTTGTTTGTACACAGGGCACTTCCCTTTTCTACGGCTTGGTTTTTTTATTCGATTTTAAAAACCTGGTCCTCCGGGCCAGGTCAGAGGCAAAGGGCTATGTCTGGATTCATCAAGCAGGGAATCCAGGAGCCAGAATTCAGAATCCAGAATAAGGATCCCATAGAACCTGTTTGCCTCACTGTAGCCGTCATGAATCTCCGCCAAGGGGCCACACATGCTGAACCCCTGGCCGGAAAGGCCCATATTACGCCAATCCGCCTTCTCATACAGGTACTTTTGTAAAATGAGGTATCCGGACAATATCATTGACATTTACATGTATTCACATATATTTTTAATGAATATATAATAAAGAGGTGAAGCAATGAAAGCAACCACTGTTCGAATAGATGATAACGTCTTGGATCGGGTGGATGGTTTGGCAACAGAGTTGAGCCGCTCCAGATCCTGGGTCATTAATCAAGCGATTAAACAGTTTCTTGAGTATGAGGAATGGTTCGTCCAGGAGGTTAAAGACGGCCTGAAAGAAGTGGAAAACGGCGAAATTGCAACCCCTGAGGAGGTTGCCGCTCGATTCCGCAAATGGGGAGCAAATGCAGATTAGATGGACACGCAAGGCATTGCTTAACCTCGATGCCGCCGTGGAATATATTGCCGCTGACAATTCTGCCGCAGCAGCGAAGGTTGCGCAGCGAATCCGGAGCGTCGTGGCACTTTTGGCAGATCAACCAGGCATGGGGCGACCGGGCCGGGTGGAGGGTACTCGTGAACTCGTGGTTCCCGGTTTGCCGTATATTCTCCCATATGTAGAGAAAGAAGGCGCTGTGATCATTTTGAGGGTCATGCACGCCTCGCTTAAGTGGCCAGAAAAGTTATAATAATGTATCCAATCAGCCAATCATCGAGACGAATACGATTGGCACCGGCTTCACGTCCGAGTAATGCCCCCATCGTTGATTTTGGACGACATGACGATAACGCCAGTGTAACAGACGGTTAAGAAGGCGATCAAAGATTGAACGAGGATCCAGAATTGTCATTATCTGTGCTCGGTCGCAATATGCCTGTGGCAGTTGAACAATACGGCCCTAATAAGCTGCAATAGTATGGATTTGGAGCCTATGAAGTATTCCATTTCTAAGCTGCACAGGATGGAATGGAAGGGCGGCAGATTATCCCTTAAATTTGGACAGATCTTTGAGCACATAGACCATCCGCTGCCGGAATGCCGCCGATGCGCGAACCTGTTCGGTATCGTCTCCTTTGCGGACCGCTTTGAAAAAGCGCCGGCACGTTTTTTTGCTCTCTTCCGTCCACTTGGCGGTCAGGTATTTATCGATTTCGATATTGCCGAAGGCCTCTTTTGCGGCCCGGTCCCGGCGGCTGTGGGCCCAGTTGATCACATAGGAGAAATAGATCAGCGCCCGGTCGATGAGGACATACAGCAGTTGATCGTTCTGTACCGGTCCCACCTGGATTTCGACCCCTCCAAGAGATTGTCCCTTGATTTTAGACTGGGCCAGCTGCTTGAGGCCGGCGGCCGCTGAGCCCGCTCCGAGAATTCCGCCAAGGGCCGTAAACACTCCGAAGGTCAACCCCCCGAGTGCCAGATCAATTTTGGCGCCTACACCGGCGCCGATCCCGGCGCCTGCCCATGCCATCTGTTGCCGGGTCAGGCCGAGGGCCTGCCAGGTTTTCTGATCGAACAGATCGGCTTTGACGATCGATTGGGGAGGAAGTTCATAGAAAAAGATGTTGTGTTTGAATCGTTTACGGATCCGTTCCTGGGCGCGGTTTTCCATCTTGGCGATATCTTTCCGGTAGGCCTTGATCAGTTGCTGCCGGATTTCATCCGTCCGGTTAATATCCCGGATACGTTTGCGGACGGTGTGCCGCTGGACCGCCTCGAGCAGTTCGGCTGCAATTCGCGCGGTTTCGTCTATGCGCTGATTCCAGTCGGCTTGAAAAGCGGCAATCACGTTTTTTAACGCCGGCTCCCAGTCCGGATCGATCCCTTTCAGGCTTTCGAGCAGGTCGATCCGTTCAATGAAACTGGCCCGGTGGGCGTTGAAAATCCGGATGATGTTAAAATGTTTTCGGGATTCGGCTTTCCAGTCTTCGATGAAATCCGATGTTCCGATTTCCTTCGTATTGATGACCACCATCCGGGGTAGTCCGGTTTTTCGAAGAATTTCCATTTCCATCCGGTCGGTGCTGCGCACCGGTCGTGAGCCGTCAACGACGAAGATGATTCCGGCGCCATCGGCCAGAGGGGTGAGCAGTTGCGTTTCATCGCTGAATGCGTCGTTTCCCGCATGGGTGCGGATGAATTCGGAAAGCATCCGGGAATCCGGGCCGGTGTAGGCCTCCATCCATTTCAGGGTATCCCTGGGGCGCTGAAATCCCGGGGTGTCCACGAACCGGATGATCTCCCGGCCATCGATGATCACCGGATAGGCTCGGCACGCGCGGGTTTCGCCCGGTGTCGGGCTGATGCGCACACTGTCGTCTTCGGCCAGGGTGGAGACAACGGACGATTTGCCCTCGTTCGGATGGCCCAGTACGGCAAAAACCGGATGTGTCTGAATCGCCACGTCAACCTCCCAGAGTTTCCACCCGCATGTAAGGATCACCGAGGCTTTTGACGGCCTGCTCCCAGATCAACCGGTCGGTATCTGCGGGGGGGGTGAAAATGGTGCCGGATGCGGGTTTTCCGATAAGTGCAATCACAATCCCCATCTTTTTCCCGACCGTGCGCCGGAGGCTGTCAAGCCAGGAGATGGTTTCCTTGATGGGCGGCTGCCAGGCTTCCTGGACGATGACGATCCGCAGACCGTCTTCCGGGTTCCCATGGGCGGAGAGTGCGCTTTCGAGAAGGGAGGCATCGTCTTCGGCATCGATCGTCACGGAAAGAATCTCGACCGCATCCATGGCAAGACAATAATTTAAGTACCCGTTTATTTCGGCAGGTTCAGTCCGCTCCATGATATCTTCCGAAATCAGTGCAATAGCTGCCGTTCGGGATGGCGTTTCTGGTGTGACAAGCCTTTCTCTTGGGACTTGCCCGGCGGCCGGCACCACCGGCACCGGTTTTTCATAAGGGCGGCTCCCGGTTTCCACCCGCGGTGTCTGCATGCGCTGGACCAGTCGGTCGCAGGCGGTATGATTGAACTCAAGCGCATCGAGTGCGCGGCGTTTGCCCCGCCATCCCAGAAATGCCAGCACCAGTCGCGGCATGAGTCCGTAAAAAGCGACTGTAAAGAGCAAAAACGGCCACCAGGCGATGAGATCCTGTGTTGCCAGGCGGTAAATTCCCTCTTTCAGGACCATTTTGCTGCCGGCAATCTGGGTCAGGGTCGGATGGGCGATCGGGGGAGAAACCAGCCAGGTCCATGGCGTGGAAATGGCACGAACGATATTGTAAACCGTTTCCGGATCCAGTCGGAGGGTCGACTGCCAGCCGAAAGCGAGATCGGTGATCGTCACCCGGATCAGCATTGCCGACAGTATGCCGAGATTGAACATAATGCCGAATAGTTGCGCGGTCAGGAAAAACGGCCAGTAGAATACGGAGCCGTAGACGGTGCGGGTCTGACCGAGGAGTCCTACAGCGGATCGGATCCGCTGTTGTGTATCGGCGGTCGTTTTAGTGGAAAATATCCGGATGATCCGGAGAATCAAACGACGGGACAAAGCGGCCAGAACAGAGGGAATCCGCCTGAAAGAGTCGATGAACCCGAAGCGTATGAATACCCGGGAAACAAAAAGAAAAAGAAGCAGCAGGATCTGGGGCGCCACCAGCACCCAGAGGCAGGTAAACACGTTGATCGGCTGGCGCCCCTGGTAGGAAAAAAGACCCCAAACAAGTGCCGCCCCTGACAGTCCTCCCAGAATGGCGGCAATCACACGTAACAGGGCGATTGTTTCGCTATATGCGGTTCCGGGGAGTACGGTTTCCTGTCCCCTGGTTTCCCGTTCCAACTGCCGCCGCCTGTCGAGCCAGAAACGGATCAGTTTCCGCCGAGGCAGGGTTTTCGAATCAGATTGTGTAATGGACAGGTACGTCTGTCTGTCGAAATCGGCGTCCGGGCGTGAACCGGATGAATCCCGGTCTGTGCCGTCCAGGAAAAATTCCAGATCGATAAGGTCCCTGATTTTCCATTTGCTTTGCATTGTAACTGTTCGCGATCCTGATGTATTAAGGTGTCAGTCGATGTAATCTGTTAAATGTAACACACTTGCCGCCCATTCACAATCCGGCTGGTCACGGCGCAGCAATTCTCGGTGAAATGTGTCTGTGATTAACGGGTGACCACGTAGGAGCGGGCCATGCCCGCGAAAATGCATCCGCCATCGCGGGCACCCCCTATCGCGGGCATGGCCCGCTCCTACGACGTTCAGCGGGAATTGCTGATCACGGCGGACCGGATCAGTTGGAGTGCATTTCCTTGCCATGCGGATGACTTTGCTGTATGTTGGGCAATTGTGATTTCTGCTTGTGAATTCAAGCAATTTGTGAGTACTCCTCCGGAGAATGTCATTTGAAATCAGATATTAAATCAAGTATTTATATCGCATTCGCAGTTGGTTTGGAGGCTTTTGTTCGTGAGGTATTCTTCAACCTTAACCGGGACGCCGGATAGTAAACCAGGGGCATCGGCATTTGGAATAAGAGAGTTGAAACAGGTAAAATCATTATTATTGTGCATCTTAGAGTCTGTTGACGCATCCCTTGGACCGTGCGACAGGCGGATGCGGAAATAACGTTTGGGGAGCAATATGTTTTTCAGGACCGGAAAAACCAGGAAAAATGATTTTCAGGACATGGAGAATCATCATCGCGTCGCGTTCAAGCGGCCGCCGCTGAATGCGTTGATCGACAGCAATTATGCCGTTGTCGATCTCCATGTGCATTCCCGGTACTCAGATGGATTCAACGGTATTGCCGCCATTGCCGACCGGGTCCGCCGGTTGGGCATCGGGGTGGCGATAACGGATCACAATGCGATCGGAGGCGCAGTTGAAATCGCCGGATACACGGATATTTTCAGTATCCCGGGGATTGAGATCACCTCAAAGGAAGGCGCCCATCTCCTGGCCTATTTTTATACCATCGAGGATCTGGTCTCATTCTATGAATCCGAACTGCTGCCGTACCTGGGCAAGGAAGTGATGTCTTCGGCAGGGATGACAATGGAATCGATCATTGCCTGCGCCCGCAAGTACAAGGTCGTCCTGGTATTTCCTCACCCGTACTGCACCGCCTACACGGGAGTCTGCAACCCGGTTTTTTCCGCAGGGCGGCAGGAGTCCCTGATGAGCCAGGTCGATGGCGTGGAGGTAATCAATGCCGGAAATATCCACCGCTGGAATCTTGAGAGCACCGTGCTTGGCTTTAATCTCGACATCGGTCTGACCGGGGGCAGCGACGGGCACAACCTGTTTCAGCTGGGCCGGGCGGTGACCTATGCGGCCTGCGACCCGAACCGGGCGGCGTTTCTGGATGCCATTCGGCAAAAGCGGACATGGGTGATCGGAAAGGAGGTCAACCTGCTGCGAAAAGTCACCTCCACCAGCTTTAAGGTCCGGACCAATTTCCGGAACTCATCGGATCTGATCGGAAAAAACATGCGTTACAGTTATGCACTGTTTAATTCCAAATCACAGCGAATGCGGGACAGTATGCAGGAACGGCGGCAGTTGAATCGGTTGACAAAAGAAGATCTGATTTTGAAGAAGGAAGATTTGAAAAATTGATCGGCAGCCGCACATGCATTTTTTTAATCGACTTGCCTCAATCGGCGGGGGCGATTCGTGAATCGCCCCTACGAATGACCACAATGTGAACCTTAAACCTTGCACCCTGAACCCTGAACTTTTTTTCAAAGATACGGCGAAAACAGCCAGGCCACGGCATCGCGGAATTTTACGGGTGTCGACCGGCTGTTGATCATATCCAGGGTCAGCGGTGCAGACTGCGCAATCGTATCGTCGATACCGGCGCTGAGTGACCCGGCAAATTCCTTGTCGTAAATTTCCACATTGAGTTCAAAATTCAGCCGCAGGCTTCGCGCATCGATGTTGGCGGATCCGATCTGGGCATAAAGTCCGTCGATGACAAAGAGTTTGGAATGGACAAACGGCGGCGGCTGAAAGCAGACTTCCACTCCCCAGTAGAGCATCTCCCATAACATGTTGTTGCTCGCCCACTGGATAAACGGCAGGTTGTTTAATCCCGGCAGTACGATCTGGACCGGAATGCCGCGCAGTGCGGTGGTCTGCAGGGCGGATATCATTTCCTGCGACGGGAGGAAATAGGGGGTCATGATCTGCACCCGCTTGCGTGCGGTCGCAATGGCGCCGATGAGGATTATGGAAAGGATGTCCGTCGATTCATTCGGTCCGTCGACAATGGCCCGGCAGACGGCTTTACCGGTTTCGATGGGGGCGCGCTGGGTGGGCGTGAGCGACTGGCCGGTGCAAAATGCCCAGTCCTCGATAAACGTCTGCTCCAGCTGCCGGGCTACCGGGCCGATCAACTGGAAATGGGTATCGGCGACCCGGTTCTTCTGCGGGGGTTTTTCAACCATGTGCCGGTCACCGATATTCATTCCGCCCGTATATCCGATGTCTCCGTCGGCAATCAGCATCTTCCGGTGATTTCGAAGGTTCATGTGGAGCATGGGCGGCAGGATCCGTGGCGGCAGATACCGCGCATATGGAATTCCGGCTTTTTTCATAAGCCGGCTTGCCCGCGGTGCGGAATAAAGCTCCCCGACCCCGTCGACGATCACGCAGACGTCCACACCACGATTCATCGCCCGGGCAAGGGCATCGATGAAGCGTCGGCCGGTATCGTCCGTATCGAAAATATAGGTCGACAGAAAGACCCGCTCGGTTGCGGCCTCGATTGTGTCGATCATGACCGGGTATGCCGATTCCCCGTTTTTCAGGATCCGGATTCGGTTGCCGCCGATCATCGGCAAATGGCTCACGCTGTCCGACAGCCGGGCAAGATCGGTCAGCCCCCCCGGCATGTCGAGATCCACAGGTTTATACGTCAGTTTCTCGGCCGATGGGATATCGCCCGGTTTGATCGGAAATGGGGTGCGCCGGACTTCGAGCTTCCGGGCACGGGTCTGGACGCGATTGATGCCGAAGATGAAGTAGAGAACCGGCCCCACAAAGGGAAACATCAGGCAGACGGCCACCCAGCCGAGTGCGGATGGCGGGTTTCGTTTGAAGAACAGGGCGTGTCCCGCGGTGGTCAGGGACAGGGCGACACTCAGGATAAGGATGGTCCAGTCAAACAGATTCATATCCGCTTTTCGGCCACGACATTACACAGGTTCAGGTTCAATGCTGGAAACGATCGGGTCTCGTAAGATGACGTCTATCGCTTTGCGGGCGGACGCGGCAGCCTCGGGAAAGACGTCTGCAATGTTTCGGATGTGCCTGAGATTATCCGCGGTTCGCAGCATCAGTTTGGCAAGATCCCCCTCGGCGCTGTCCCAGAATTCGAGAACATCTTCCCATTCCATCCCTTTGGTCCAGAAATACAGGGTCATGGCGGGCCTCAGGAAAAGGAC
Source organism: Desulfobacteraceae bacterium (assembly GCA_024636355.1). Lineage (GTDB taxonomy): Bacteria > Desulfobacterota > Desulfobacteria > Desulfobacterales > Desulfosalsimonadaceae > JAGXHH01. The sequence continues at coordinate 8,869 of JAGXHH010000098.1, forward strand.
GGGAACGTCAAAGCCCGCTTCCATCATTTCCATGGCAAACGGCCTGAGCCCGTCTGTAACGGTTTCAAGGGCCTCTTCGAGTTCATTGGGAATATCGGCAGGGTGAATACTGGTATCGTCGGATTCCCGTTCATTGACGAATGCGGCCATGATAGCGGCAAGCACTGCCGGGTCGGACTGGGGAAACAGGTTGCGGCGAAACCCTTCGGCCACCATGAGCGGGTGGTCGATTCGGAGTTGGGCGGCCCAGATGCCATCCCCGGTTAGTTTATCATTTTCTGTAACGTATTCGAATTGCTTTAAAAAGTCAATATGGCGCAGGAAGTCCTGCCACAGGTGTTCCGTATCGTGAATACTGTCTGAAACCGGCAGCTTTTTTTTCTTGTTGCACGTGGCGGAAAACTGAAAAGTGGCAAACGATTTATCGAGCAACTGCCGGATCTGTTCCGGCTGATGGGACAGCAGCAGGTTGAGGGTCATGGAAAAATTGATATTGATCTGGCTGAAGACATCGGTCGCCCGGGCATGGACCAGTCTGCCCACATAGGTGAGGTCCATGAATTTTCCGGGCACGGCAACGGCAAAACCGATCTTGTCCATGCCTCTTCTGCCGGCACGGCCGGTCATCTGGTGAAATTCCGTCGGGTTCAGCGGGGAAAACTCCCGGCCGTTGAACCGGTCGGAATTGAAGAAGACAATCGTGCGGGCGGGAAAATTTACCCCGGCGGCAACGGTCGACGTGGCGAAAACGGCATCCAGGTACCCTTCCGTCATCAGCGTTTCGATCAGGATCTTCCACGCCGGCAGCTGCCCGCTGTGGTGGGCGCCCATGGCGCGTTCTTTTAAAATCCGCATCTGCCTGTGATTGGCGATATGGGGAACCTGTTCGACATATTCCTCGATCCGCCGCAGCCGGCCGGCCCGTCGTTCAGGATCTTCGGCCACCCGGTGCTGGGCGCTCATGGTCACGGAGTTGTCGCAATCGGCCCGCGATTTCAGGAAAAAAATGGACGGCAGCAGGTTGTATTTTTCAAGAACCCGAAGAATATCGGCCATGGGCGGCAGGTGGCCGCCAAAACCGGAACGGGACCCGCTGCTGTTTTTGATGAAACTGATCACCTTTTTGTATAATTTCGGTTTTTCCTGCTGTTTTTCTTCGGAGAGCATGGGAAACAGGGTGCCGGAGGGATGCAGGAAAAGGGGGTACAAGGGTACGGGACGCTTTGTTTCCTCGACGATACTGCATCGGGTGCCGCGGATCGATTCAAGCCACCGGGCGATCTGGTCGGCATTTCCGATGGTTGCCGACAACATCAGCAGTGGAATCCGGGCCGGCAGGTAGATCATGGTCTCTTCCCAGACCACGCCCCGGTCCGAGTCCCCCAGGAAGTGGGCCTCATCTAATACGACCAGGTCGGTTGCGATGTTTTCCCCCCGGTGCATGGCGTCGTAGAGCTGATTGCGCAAAATTTCCGTCGTCCCGACGAGGATCGGGGCATCGGGATTTTCCTTGCGGTCGCCGGTAAGAATCCCGATGTTTTCCGATCCGAAAATCTGGGCGAATTCGGTGTGCTTCGCATTGGTCAACGCCTTTAGCGGGGAGGCGTACCAGGAGCGGCCACCGCGAGCAAAGACCTTGCGGATGGCCTCGACGGCAATCCAGGTTTTTCCCGATCCGGTAGGGGCGGTCACCAGGCAGTCGCCATTTTCCATGGCCTCGACTGCGGCCACCTGGAACGGGTCGGGGACAAACGGCATTTTCTTCGGTACACCGATACCCGCAAACACCTTTTTCAGCCGGGCATCCGATCCCGGTGTGATCGGCGCCCGGTTTTCCTGCTTTTTGCGCCTTCGCGGCGGATGTCGTCGTTGGTCGCTCATTACAGGTCGGCGATCATTTCTGTGACCCGCGCCTTGGACGCAGAATCGGTATCATAGGGGGATATGCCGTTTAAATCGGCCTCGATCAATGCATCATCATAGGGGAGGAACCCGAGGAATTCGAATTCACCCAGATGTTCTTTCAAAAAATCGATATCCTTCTGCCCCCGGATTTTATTACCGATCAGGGCAAGCTTGCTCAGGCCGATTTCGCCGGCAAGCTTCTTGATATGCCTGGCGGTATCAATGCTCCGGCGTCCGGGTTCGACGACCACCAGGAGCCGGTCGACGGCTTGGGCCGTGGCGCGTCCCAGGTGTTCGATGCCGGCTTCCATGTCCATGACGACCACTTCGTCGCGTGCGAGCACGATATGGGTAATGAGTGCCTTGAGCAAGGTGCTTTCCGGGCAGATGCAGCCGCTTCCGCCTTTTTTAACGCCGCCCAGCCGCATCAGTTTGATATTGCCCAGCTTTGCGGAAACCGCGTCCGGCAGATCGTCGACTTTCGGGTTCATCTTGAAAAACCCGCCGATCGAGCCCGGCTTGGCTTCCGTGCGTTCATATACCAGATCCTTCATTTCGGAAATCGGCACAATCTTATCGGCATCCGGAATGCCGACAGCAGCCGCCAGGTTGGCATCGGGGTCCGCATCGATGGCGAGAACCCGTTTGTTCTGATCGTTTAACGCCCGGATAAGCAATGCTGAAAATGTGGTTTTACCGACGCCGCCTTTTCCGCTGATGGCAAGTTTCATAAGTATTCCAATCCTTTTAGTAGAGGTCGAAAAAATGGCAAAATAAAGCCATCCGCATATGCGGATGGATGTTTACATTTAAAAATTTATACAATATCATTAATCATTTTTGCGTACAAGTCTATAGTCCGTTTATAAAATTCAATATTATCATATTTTTACATACACTATCTTATGACGAACATACCGGAATCAACCAAACCCGCTGTTCTGGCGCCGGCCGGCAACCGCGCCGCTTTCCTGGCGGGCCTTGCCGCAGGAGCGGACGCCATTTATTGCGGACTGAAGCAGTTTTCCGCACGGATGGCGGCCGAAAATTTCACACTGGAAGAACTCGCCGCCCTGACCCGGGTCGCGCACGAGCGCGGCACGCAGGTGTATGTGACGGTAAACAGCCTGATCAAGCCTGATGAACTCGAAGACGCCGGAACGCTCGTCGACCAGTTGAACCGGAACGTCCGCCCCGACGCCCTGATCGTCGCTGACCTGGCGATGGTTTCGCTTGCGGAACAGGTCGGATTTTCAGGGGATATCCACCTGTCGACCCTGGCCAACGTCAGTTTTCCGGCAGCGATGAAGCTGGCCCGGTACTTCCCGAGGGTCAACCGCGTGGTGGTACCGCGGGAACTTTCCGTTGATGAGATCCGCATGATGGCCGAGGCTTGCCCGGAAGACCTTTCCCTGGAGGTATTCGTCCATGGGGCGCTTTGCTACGGGGTATCCGGGCGGTGCTACTGGAGCAGCTACCTGGGGGGTAAAAGCGGCCTGCGGGGTCGGTGCGTCCAGCCCTGTCGGCGGATTTACCACCAGGGCGAAACCCGGGCCAAGTTTTTTTCGTGCAACGACCTGTGGGTCGATGTGCTGACCAAGATCCTGTTGACGGTACCGAAAATTGCCGCCCTGAAAATCGAGGGGCGGAAAAAAGGGCCGCATTATGTCTATTACACGACCCGGGCGTACAAGCTGCTGCGGGACCATCCCGGTGAAAACGATGCCAAAAAAGAGGCGCTAAATTGCCTTGATTATGCGTTGGGGCGCAAGGGGACCCATTACAACCTGCTGACCCAGCGTCCGTGGAACCCGATCGATGTCGACGCCCATACCGGCTCCGGGCAGCTGGTGGGCAAAATCCAGGGGGCGCATTCCAAGCCGTATGTTGATCCCCGGGAACCGCTGTTTGCAAATGACCTGCTCCGCGTCGGCTACGAGGATGAAACCTGGCACCGGACCTGCCGGGTCAGCAAGAGCGTTCCCAAACGGGGCCGCTTTTACCTGACGCTCTCCCCGAAAGAGCGGCCTGCCAACGGCACGCCTGTATTTCTTATTGACCGCCGGGAACCGGAATTGGCCGCGCTGATGGCCGAACTCGATACCGCGGTCGAGGCGCAGCAGGCCGGGGATGTGCAACCGTCGCATTTCAAGATTGACTGGCCCGCCAAATCCA
>JAGXHH010000099.1 GCA_024636355.1 Desulfobacteraceae bacterium
GCTCGGTCCCCACTCGCAGGTGGTGGTAGGCGAACTGATGCCGGCCGTGGTCGAATGGAATCGAAAGTTTCTCGGGGAACTCACCGCCCACCCGCTTTCCGACAAGCGCGTCGATCTCAAGACGGGCGATATCGTGGAACTCATCTCCCAATCCCGTGACAGGTTCGATTCGATTCTGCTCGATGTCGACAACGGCCCCAACGCGATGACCGCTTCCGGCAACCGCCGGCTGTACGGTCGTGAAGGGATCCAGGCCTGCCGCAATGCACTCCGCAAAAAAGGGGTCCTGGCGGTCTGGTCGGCCGAGCCGAGCAAGAGGTACGAGCAGGCATTGATGAGCGCCCGTTTCCATGTGAGCCGATTCCGGGTCCCGGCCTACGCGGGGAGCAAATCCCAGTCACGTTATGTCTGGGTGGCATCGGAGGACAAACGCCTCCTGCCTCCCGGCGGCGGCGAACCGCGCCTGCCGCAAAAAGACAACACACCGAAGAAAAGCAGCGGACGCCCCCGAAGAAAGTGGTAGCCGTTTGGGTTTTGTAGGTCGGGATTCACATCCCGACGCCCTTCGTCACAATGGCAAACATGTCGGAAATAACAAGAATGAAAAACTATGAGAGAAATTGAAATTTCAGAAGAGCCGATCGAGCTTTATAAAATCCTGAAGTTCGAGAATCTGGTCGGCAGCGGCGGTGAGGCCAAGCATGTGATTGCCGAAGGCTACGTCATCGTCAATGGAGAGGTCGAAACCCGAAAACGGAAAAAGATCTTTTCAGGCGATGTCGTGGAGTTTGGAAATGAGAAAATTCGCGTGAAGGTGGTGCCGGGGGAGTCAAAGTGAAATGCACGAATATGCTTTCGGCAAATCTGAACGGATATTTAATTTTCTGGTTATCCGGTTCGCTCCAGTGATGGGGCACTCCTAAACTTTTTGGGGCCAAGGAGATCGAATATCCTCTCGCAGAGGGCGCTGGGAGCGCAGAGGAACTCTCCGCGTCCTCTGCGGCTCTGCGAGAGAAATCATTAACTGGAGTTTTCCGGATAACCAGATTTAATTTAACTTCTTCATGTCCTTCATGATCTTCATGTACAACGCCTTACCCCCTCATTAAAGCAACGTACAATTCAAGTACCCAGTTTTTTACAAAGCCATCCGAATCATCAACTGAAATACCATCACAACCGGCAGGGAGATCATTGCCGAGAGCAGCATCAACCGGCCGGCCTTTTCGATATCCGCGGTTTCCGGCGGGCCGAAATTCTTCCCGATCCAGGCTTTGTCGACTTTGCGGCCATGATAGACGCCGGGGCCGTTGATCTTCACAGCAAGCGCCCCGGCGAATGCGGCCTCCGGCCTGCCGGCATTGGGGCTTTTGTGGTTGCCGCCTTCGCGCAGTCCGGTTTGAAACGATTGCCTTCCCCTGTGGTGGAGCAGTTGGGCGGCAAGTGCGATGACCGGGATTGACAGCCGGGCCGGAATCCAGTTGAGCAGATCGTCGAGGCGGGCCGACGCCTTGCCGAACTGCGCATATCGGTCGTTTTTGTACCCCACCATGGAATCGAGCGTGCTGGCCATTTTGAAGGCCACGGCACCGGGTGCCCCGAAGATGGCGGCAAAAAATAACGGCGAGAGGACGCCGTCCACGAAATTTTCCGCCACGGTCTCCACTGCGGCCCGGGCGATTCCGGTGCCATCGAGTTTTGACACATCCCGGCTCACCAGCATCCCGACCTGTTTTCTCGCCTTTTCCGTATCATTTGAAACCAGCAGATCCCTAACCTTTATTGCCTCGTCATGCAGGCACCGGCCGGCCAGGCACGTATAAATGATGCCGACCTGCACGATGACACCGACTATTGGGTGCAGCCATGCGGCTGCCACCACCAGGAGCAGCGTCGCCAGCCAGGCGCCTGTCACCAGCAATGCGGCGTACAAGAATCCGGAAAATACAAGCGGCAGCGGCAACTTTCGAAACGGCCCTTCCAGTTGATCGACGGCCCATCCCATCAGGCGCACCGGGTGGGGCAGCCACCTCGGATCGCCTGCGGCCAGGTCAAATAACACAGCCAGGGGCAGGATGTACCAGACGGACAGCGGCATCATTATATCGCCTTCCTTTTCAAAGGTCCTGCGTATTGCTCCGCAAAGTCACTTATGAGCCGAGCTGCCTCCCGGTTTTCGTCCCGACCCTTCAGCGACACCCGGGCAAACCGGTCCGAAAGGCCGCAAAAATTGGCGCAGTCGCGCATCAGGATTCGGTGCCCGAGCATGTGGCGCACCAGTTCGTCGGCCGTAAATCCGGATAACCGGAGGAGCAAAAAGGTCGCTTCACCCGGAAATACAATCACGTTCGGCACGTTTTCAAGGTGTCGATGAAATGCTGCGCGCTCGCGGACCAGATACTCCCGGGTTTCGGCCGCATGGGCGGCGGCAATATCGGCGTGCTCCGCAATATATGTCACGGCCTCCTGGGCCAGGGCATTGACCGCCCATGGCGGGGAGCGGCGGGCGATTTTTCCTGCCGTATCTTCTGCCGCCACGCAGAAACCGACCCGCAGCCCCGGGATGCAAAACATTTTGGATAACGACTGGAGCACGATCACGTTGGGGAGGTTCCAGCACGCGAGGGAATCGTCCCCGCAGCCGTCGACAAACGGCAGATACGATTCGTCGATGACAAACCGGGTACCGGGGCAGGCGTTTGCCAGCTGCTCCAGAGCATGGGTCGGTGTATGATGGCCGGTTGGGTTGTTCGGGTTGCAGAAGAAGACGGCATCTACCGTTCGGGCTGCATCGGCCAGCGCGTTCAAATCCGGTGCAAAACCGTTTTCATCTGTTAGGTTAAAATGCCGGAATGCCACCCCGTTCATGGCAAGTGCGTCGGCGTAGTCGGCATAGGTGGGGGATACGACAATTGCCGACGAAATCCCGAGCGCCGCCGGCAGCTGGTACAGAAACTGGGTTGTGCCGGCCCCGGCGAGCACCCGGTCCGGTGCGACCCCCTGCCACCCGGCATAGGCGCTTACCGCCTTTTTCGCATCCACTTGCGGCAGCGCACAGACTGCCGGCAATCGCTTGCCGAGATGTTCCAACAGGCCCGGCGGGGGGCCGAGCGGGTTGATGTTGCTGCTCATGTCGATGATATCTTCGGGCCGGCAGCCAATGGCTTGTGCGGCTTCTTCGATGTTGCCGCCATGACCGTGAATCATGAGACACCTCCGTTCGGGAATTCTCCGATGAGCGAAATCATGCCTTCTATGTCCGCATGATTCTTAAAATGTTCGGCAAGAAGCCCGTACTGGTGATCCCGTGCAACAAATCCATGCGCTTCGGCCACCTGCAGATCGGAAAGACCGACGGCGGCCAGCCATTTTTCAAGCAGCTTCGGCTCGTCGAACAGGCCGTGCATGTAGGAACCGAAAACCCGGCCGTCGTCCGATACGCAGCCGTCCTCAAATGCTGTGGACTGCCCATTCTGCTCGATTACCTCCAACCAAGCGCTGCCCCCGGCTCGATCCGTGCGGCCCATGTGAATTTCATAGCCGGTCGCGAAAACGCCTTCCCATGCAAACCGGGCCAGGGTAGTGGTTTTGGGTGCAGCCAGCCGGGTTTCAACCGGCAGCAATCCGAGTCCCGGACTTTGGCCGGGATTGCCTTCCAGGCCGTCCGGATCGTCCACGTTTCGGCCGAGCATCTGGTATCCGCCGCAGATGCCGAGCACGTGGCCGCCATTGCCATGATACGCCCGGATCTGCTCGGCCCAGCCGGTGCGCTGCACCCAGTCCATATCGGCCCGGGTATTTTTCGAGCCCGGCAGGATCACCGCTGAAAACCGGGAAAGGTCCTGTACCTTTTGGAGGAAGTAGACCGACAGACCCGGCGTGGCTTCCAGGGGATCGAAATCGGTAAAATTGGAAATGTAGGGCAGGCGGATTACGGCCACGGCCGGCTGTTGGACCGCACCGGCGCAAACCGTCGGGCGCTGTTCGATCACCACGGAATCCTCGGCCTCGATCCGGATATGATTAAACCAGGGAATCACGCCAAAACATTTTTTTCCGGTTTTTTCCTCCAGCCAGCGTATGCCATCGTCAAACAGCCGCGCATCGCCCCGGAACCGGTTAATAATAAAACCGGCGATCTGCTCCCGCTGTTCGGGTCGCAGACATTCCAGGGTACCGACGATCTGGGCGAAAACCCCGCCCTTGTGGATGTCTGCCACCAGGACCACCGGAGCGCCGGCATGTTCGGCCATGCGCAGGTTGACGAAATCACGGTCCATGAGGTTCACTTCGGCGCACGACCCCGCCCCCTCCATGATTACGGCGTCATACTCCCCCCGAAGCCGGTCGAGCGATCCGGCGGCAATGGCAAACAGGTCGTTTTTGGCAGCGTAATATTCCCGCGCCTGCCGGTTGCCGATGGCCTTTCCGAGGACCACCACCTGGGAACCGGTCTCCCCGGTCGGTTTGAGCAGCACCGGGTTCATGTCGACGTGAGGCGCCAGGCGGCAGGCCTCGGCCTGGACGATCTGGGCCCGCCCCATTTCAAGCCCTTCCGGGGTGACCCCGGAGTTATTCGACATGTTCTGGGCCTTGTACGGCGCCACCCGCACGCCACGGTCGGCCAGCACCCGGCACATGGCCGTCGCCAGCACGCTTTTTCCCACGTCCGAACCGGTACCGAGAAAGGCGAGGCAGGGGGCCTTTGGGTTATGATTCATATTCATGTGAGACATCCTCGGAAATATAGAAATCGATATTTGTACATGAAGTTCATGAAGAGCATGAAGAAGGGCGATTTAATAAATAAAACCCCTTCATGGATCTTCATGTAAACTTCATGTTCTTCATGTAAAAACCACGGGTGAATTTCAGTTAAAATCGTGATTAAGATTAAGATTAAGAGCAAGAGCGTGGGCGGAGTTTAGCCGACGTTTTTTAGCTCATACTTATCCCCGTACCCCCTTGGCGTTACCATCCGGTCTCCGTAGACAAACGTTCGGCTGTTGCCGACGAATACCGTGGTCTGCATTCCCACCCGGGCGGTATCCAGGTTTTCCAGGCGGCAGAGGGAGACGGTTTCGCCGGTGCGCATGGCAGATGTGACAAGACCAACGGGGGTGTCTTTCGCCCGGTGATCCAGCAGGATCTGTTTTGCTTTTTCAAGCTGCCAGTCGCGCTTTTTGCTGCGCGGATTGTAGAAGGCGATCACAAAATCGGCCTCGGCTGCCATCCGGATCCGTTTTTCGATCACCGGCCACGAGGTAAGCAGGTCACTTAAGCTGATGGCCGCAAAATCATGCATGAGCGGCGCACCCAGAAGGGCCGCACCGGCGCACAGGGCCGGTATCCCGGGGACGACCTCGATGTAAAGATCATCGGGACCGCCGCCCACTGACACCGCATTTTCCCGGCAGAGTTCGAACACCAGGCCCGCCATGGCATAAACGCCGGGATCCCCGCTGCAGACCAGGGCGCACGATTGGCCGCCATTTGCAGTTTGGGTGGCCTGCCGAACCCGTTCGACTTCTTTTCGCATCCCGGTGGCGATCACGGGCTTGTTTTCGATAAGCGGCCGGATCAGGTCGATATACGTGGTGTACCCGGCAATGGTTTCGGCCGCCCCGATTACCTCCCGGGCCCGCCCGGACATGTGGGAAACGCCGCCGGGGCCGATGCCGACCACGTACAGGGCACGGCCGCTACCGCCACCGTCAGGTTTCCGCTCTTCTGTTTCGGCACCACCAGGGTCCCGTTTTCCGCTCCCAATATCGCTGCTGCTTCGCATACGCTCTTTACTCCCATATGTTTTTCCACCATCGCCGATGGATTCGGTACGCTGGTGATCGATGACAGCCGGTCCCGGCTGTAGCCGGAAAGCGTTACGCCGAAACGTTTCGCCATGGCCAAAAGGCCCGGCTCGGCCAGTTTGTCGGTTATCGTGGCAAATTGCCGGATGCAGGACAAGCTGAGCCGATGTTTTTCAAGAATAGTGACGACCGCTTCGTATATCTCTTTTTCTGATGTACCGCGATTGCATCCGATGCCGACCGCAAGGCTTTTCGGGCGCAGTACCAGTACCTGCTCCGGCAGTTTCACCACCTCGTGATCGATGAAGATACCCGGGATAATTTCGCTTTCCCCGGGTTGGGCGGGTATGGTCCAGCCGTCGAGATCGGCGTTTAATAAATGATACGGATCATGCCGCCAGACCCGGCTGCCTGCCAGAAACGCCATGCTCACCGCCTTGACCGCGCGCGGGTTTTCCATCTCCAGGTTGCATTGATCCGCGAGCAGGTCGATGGCCGGCACCCCGGCGTTGTCGGTTGCCGTGGTGATCACCGGGACCGCACCGATGCTCCGGGCAACTTCTGCTGCCAGCGCATTGGCCCCGCCCCGGTGCCCCGACAGCAGGCTGATGGCAAACCGGCCGGCATCGTCTGCCACAACCACGGCCGGATCACTGATTTTGGAAAGAACGTGCGGGGAGATCATGCGCACGGCAATGCCGGCGGCCATGACGAATATATGGGCGGGGTGCTGATGAAAGGCTGCGGCCACCGCATCTCTTAACCGATCGAAATGGACTGTGTTTGCCGGGGCGTCAGAAACGGATCGACCGACGTAAACCTGCGCCTCGCAGAGGCTTTCGGCAATCCGCCCGGCCAGCCGCGCGCCTTCCGGGGTAACGGCCCAGACCGCTGTCGATTGCCTACTGGTTACCATCCGCGTCCTGTCCCTTCCGGTACCCGTGTGTAAACGCCCGGTCATAGAGTTTCGAGGCGGCAAATTCTTCGTCCCGGGCCGCAAGCGCCTTTCCGACGATGATCACGGCCTGCCGGGAGATGTTGTTTGCCGCCATGTCCGAAACCAGACGATCCGCCGTGGTCCGCAGCACCTGTTCGTCCGGTTGCGACGCCCGGTAGACCACGGCGACCGGGGCGTCCTTGCCGTAGTGTTCCACCAGTACCGGTGCGACCGTATCCGCAAGACCCGATGACAGGTAAATCGCCATGCTCGCCTGGTGAGCGGCAAGGGATGCCAGCCGCTCTTTTTCCGGCACCGGGGTCCGGCCTTCCATCCGCGTCAGGATCAGCGTCTGGCAGACCTCGGGCAGGGTATATTCCATTTTAAGCGCTGCAGCGGCGGCAAAGGCGGCGGTAACTCCCGGGACGACCTCATAGGGGACCTGCTGCCGGTCGAGTTCGGCCATCTGTTCGGCAATCGCCCCGTAAAGGCTCGGATCACCTGTATGGAGGCGCACCACCTTTTGACCCGCCCGGTGGGCATCGACCATGGCCCGGACGATTTCATCAAGATGCATGCCCGCACTGTTTTCCTTCCGGGCCTGCCCGGCCCAGCACAAGGCGGCCTCCGGGACAAGGGACCCGGCATAGACCACCAGGTCGGCGGCTTCGAGCGCCCGCTGGCCCTTGACGGTGATCAGTTCAGGATCACCAGGCCCGGCGCCGATGAATTGGATGGGGTGTTTATGCATGGAAAAACCTTTGGGTTTAGGGTTTAAGGTTTAGGGTTTAAGGTTCAGGGTTCAGGACCCGGAAGGGCGATTCGTGAATCGCCTCTACATTTGACACAATTGTTCCGGATCGATAACGCCATTGTACAATGGTTATCCGTAGGGGCGATTCACGAATCGCCCCCCCCCGGTCGGGTTGAAACCCGACCAGGGGCGACACGCCAGGAAACAACATACCGGCGGGCACAACGTTGGGGCTTCGCTGCGCTCAGCCCAACCTACGATTGCTTGTTTTAAGGTTTACGGTTCATGCTCTTAACCTTGAACTTTGAACCTTGAACCTTGAACCTTTTTTCCGGTTACAATAAAAACCGGGTTGTTCGCCGCAATGCGTGTGCCTCCCGGCATTTCATCCCCTTTTCCGACCTGGATCTGGACGACTTCGGTTTCAAAGCCGAGGTCTTTGAGGACGCCGAGGCATGCGGCCAGGGTTTCGATGACCACCAGGTTGATTACGATCCGGCCGCCGGGGGACAAACGTTCAGCCGCCGCGTGGAGGATGACCGGGAGATCGCTGCCGCCGCCGCCGATGAAGATGCGGTCCGGATCGGGCAGCGTGTCCATCCCTTCGGGCAGATTCATCTCGTGCACTTCTATGTGCGGCACGCCAAACCTGGCAATGTTTTCCCGGATATGTGCTACGCGTGCCTGATTTTTCTCCACGGCGATGATCCGGCCGCGGGTGATGAAAATGGCGGCCTCGATGGAAACCGCGCCACTGCATGCGCCGAGATCCCACATCACGTGACCGGGGGCAAGGCGGAGTTTTGAGAGCGATACGGCGCGGACTTCCGCTTTTGTAATCATGCCGCGATCGTGCCGATAGGCTTCATCCGGTCCGCCAAGGACCGGTGCAAAGGTTGGTGCGGCGTTTTCATCCGGCCGGAGAATGACGGCATTCGGTTCGGAAAATGCCTGTGCCGCGGCATTTTCCGGCGTATACCACGTAATGCATTCGTCGGGTTCGCCCAGGCGTTCAAACACACAGATGCGCCATGAGGCCGTAGCGCGTTCGGAAACGATCTGCGCCACCCGGGCCGGCGTGTGCTGCGGATCGGTGTAGACGAATACCGGCTTTTTCCCTGCAAGCATGGCAATCAACTCGGATTCGGATTTTCGACCGTGCAGGCTGACCACGGCGGCATCATGCCATGGCGTTTTAATCCGGGCAAACGCTTCAGCCATTACCGAAACATTCGGCAGGATTTCCACCTGTTCTTCGCCAAGCTGTTCGATCAGGATTTTGCCAATCCCGTAAAACAGAGGATCACCGCTGGCCAAAACCACCACCTGCTTTTCGGCCATTACCTGACGGATCTTTGTGATGACGCCGGCCAAAGGAGCAGTTATTTCGAGCTTTTCGGCCGAATGCTCTCGAAAAAAGGCAAGGTGACGCTTTCCCCCCACCAAAAGGTCGGCGGATACGATCGCATCCCGATGCCGTTTCCCCAAATCAGGAAATCCGGTTCCCATCCCGACAACCTGCACACGATTCATGATCGAACCTCCTGGTTTCCGGTATCAGCCGTCACCTTTCCCGAATAATCGAACAGGACGGCGCGCACCGCGACCCGGCCGCCGGCAAACTGCACGGCGCTCCGGGCCATCCGCGCGGCCACGTCCGCAAATACGGCCGGAAAGTCGGGAATAAGAATAAAAAATGCCTCCCGAGCCGTATTGGCCGCAGAAACCCGCTGGACCATTTCCGCATCCGCCCCGGCATCCCGCATCCAGTTGCCCAGTTCTTCAAGTGCCAGGCGGGACCTTGCGGCATGGGTATGGGGCGCCCCCTGGGCCATCTTGATCGCTTTTCCGAAAAACGCCGCCAGGATAACCTGCTTGATGCCGCTGTCAGCGGCGCGCTGCATCGATTCGGCAAAGTGGTCGCCGATCTGAACAAACGCTTCGGCTGGCAGGCTGTCGAACAAGACCTGGGCATGCCGCTCACTTCTTCTGCCGGTGGTGCAGACAACCGTTTCGGCGCCGCAGGCCACTGCCACGGAAAGTGCCGACTGGATGGTGGCGATATACGCCTCGTGGGAAAGCGGCCTGACCACTCCGGTGGTGCCCAGAATCGAAATCCCCCCTATGATCCCCAGCCGGTCGTTTAAGGTCCGTTTTGCAATTTCTTCACCCTCGGGGACAAAGATTTCCAC
>JAGXHH010000100.1 GCA_024636355.1 Desulfobacteraceae bacterium
GCAGAACCGGCACCGGAAATTGCATCCGACGGTTCCGATGGAGTAGGCCAGGCTGCCGGGAAAAAAATGAAACAGCGGCTTTTTCTCTATCGGATCGACATTCCGGGCGATTACCTTGTCATACACCAGCGTTTCAAGCGTTCCCGCCCGGTTTTCCCTCACGCTGCACAGACCTCGCCTGCCATCCTTTATAATGCAGTACTGATTGCACAGGATACATTTTACCGTCCGATCTTTTACCGGTTCCCACAATTTCGCTTCCATGACATCTCCTCCGTCAAGTCCTTTAAAAGGAATGATCCTCAAAAAAGGTGGGGTTGCATGCAGGAAGTGTCAATTCAGGCTCCCGTAAAAAGACAACGTTTAATGATGGCATCAATTTTCGAGGTTTTCGTTGAGGTGTTCGTTGTTGTAATCCCCTGCGCAGCTGGCCACCCGCTCACCGCTTGCCGCCGCATGGTTGATCCGGTGCTTGAGCGCCAGCGGTTTCGTCGTAAATCGCGGAACCGGCATGGAAATCATGCCGGCAAAAGCGCCGAACGGGCTTTTCTGGACATACCGGTTCGATTCCAGCCGGTGAATGAAACCCTTGGGGCTGCCCGGCAGCTGCAGCACCGTCTGCCAGTAAAAGGGCGTTCGTCCGATTTGCTGGAACAGCATGCGCCGGACCTGTCCGATGCTGAAAAACCGGGCGCGATTAAAAATCGATTCACGAAACAGCCCCCGCACCCTGAGCTGCACGGCATTCATGGAATACCGGTTCAAAACGCCGATAAAAACAGTATCCTTGGCAACGCGACAGGCCTCTGCGATCGCTTTTACCGGGTCTTCGGTGAACTCCAGGGTCAGGAACAGGACGGCATGGTTGAAGGCGTTGTCGTCATAGGGCAAATCTTCCGAAAAACCCCGGTGCAGATCCACCCGGTGTCCCAGATTGATCTGGGCAATATCGAGCATATAAGGCGACGGATCGATACCGGTGAGATCGATGCCCTTGTTGAGAAACGGCTTGAGGCTCGCCCCGGTGCCGCACCCGATGTCGAGCAGGCGTTCCCCGCAAACCGGCTTGATCATCGACTGCATCAAACGGGTTTCCAGCTCGACAACGACACGGTTTTTTTCCTCCGAAAGCCACCGCTCGTAATTCAAAGCATCCTTGAAATCAAATACATAGCCCATATGGCTTCTTTTAGGCAAATTCCGGGGATTTTGCAAGGCAAATCCCGTGGCCGGTGAAAGCCGGGGGATTTGAAATTTTTTCTTTTAGCGCATAGGTTTAATGTGCAACCAATAACAGGGATTGTCCACCACAAGGCGTGTGATAAATGAATCTGCTTATCCGCTTCGCTCCAATAATTATCAATTCGCAATCGGCAATTCACTATTCACAATTTGCCTTTGATTTAATCTTCCGAATCAATTGTGAATTGTATTGCGAATTAAAGGAAATGCCACTGGAGTTTTCCGGATAACCAACCGCTTGAACGAGCTGGATGACCCATATTTTAGTATTGTTTTCCGACAGAAGTTTCGATATCGACTAACTCTGACGGCCAGGTAAAAGTCAATTTTCCACAAAAAGGGGATCGCATCTTATGGTATCGACCGATAATCCCGTTCGGCCGCTGCAGTACCGCATTACGCTCGAACCGGACATGGTCAACCACCGGTTTGCCGGAACCGCCGAAATCCTGTTGACAGCAGACCGGAAGAGCGACCGTATCCAGCTCAATGCTTTGGACCTTTCCATCGGCCGTTGCCGATACGGCAAGAAGGACAGCCATCCGGTTGATTGTCGCTTCTGCGTGGATCCGGCAGACGAAACACTTACGATCTATCTGCCTGAAGCCGTTGACGGTGAGATCTCACTCACCATCGATTATTACGGCGAAATCACGCAATCGATGGCCGGGTTTTACCGCAGCCGTTATTCATCCGGCGGGCAGACCTACCCGATCGCGGTTACCCAGTTCCAGGAAAGCGATGCCCGGCGGGCGTTCCCGTGCATGGACCACCCGGTGCACAAGGCCGCCTTTGAACTCGCATTCCTGATCGACAGGAAATGGACGGTAATCGCCAATACGCCGGTACGCACCGAAACGGAAACCGAAAACGCCAAGAAAAAAGTCGAATTTGAAAAAACGCCGGTGATGTCGACCTACCTGCTCTTTTTCGGTATAGGCGATTTTAATTTTATCATCGATGATCTGGACCGCCGGGTCCGGGCGGCCACTGTTGCGGGAATGGAGTCGGCCGTCCGCTACGGACTTGCGTTTGCCCGAAAATCGCTCCATTACTGTGAAGCCTATTATGACATCGCTTTTCCGCTCCCCAAGCTTGATTTAATCGCCGTTCCGGATTTTGCCTTTGGCGCCATGGAAAACTGGGGGGCGATCACGTTCCGGGAAAACCTGCTCCTCTATTATCCGAAGATCACCGACATTGACGGCGAGGAACGGATCTGTGAGGTAATCGCCCATGAAATGGTCCACCAGTGGTTCGGCAACCTGGTGACGCCGTCGGACTGGAAATACCTCTGGCTAAACGAAAGCTTTGCCACCTATTTCGGCTACGGCGTGGTCGACCACTACCACCCGGAATGGCGGGTATGGGACACGTTTGTCGAATCACAGACCGAACCGGCCATGAGCCGCGACGGGCTCACCGACACCACCCCGATTGAAATTCCCGGCGGACACCACGTGGTGATCAATGTCAGCACCGCACCGATCATTTACAGCAAGGGGGGCAGCATCCTCCGGCAGATCGAAGAGTTTATCGGCACCGAAGCCTTTCAAAACGGCCTGCGCAACTACCTTAAAAAACATGCCTATGCCTGTGCCGACAGTCCCGATTTATGGAATGCCCTGGAAGCGGCTTCCGGGCGGCCGATATCGGCGATCATGAAACGCTGGGTGGAGCAGGCCGGCCATCCGCTGGTCACGGCCTCTCGAAAGGGCGACCGCCTCACGCTCCGCCAGCAGCGGTTCACGTTTATGCCCCACGAGTCAGAGACGGTATGGCCGGTGCCGCTGGTCATCCGCGTCTGGGATGCCGAAGGAAACGACCGGGTGATCACGGACAATTTCGATGCTGCCGAAATGTCGCTCGATCTCGGCCCCGATGTGTATGCCTACAAGATCAATGACCGGCAGGCCGGATTTTACCGGGTCACTTACGAGGATACGGATAACTGGAAAAAACTGTGCGGGATGGTTGAAAAAAAGGTCCTTTCCCCTCTGGACCGCTGGGGCCTGGCCAATGACCGGTACGCCCTGGTCAAGGCCGACCAGCTGGATGTCGAAACGTTTTTAGACGATCTGGCGCACTTTTCCGGCGAAGAAAGCCCCCTGACCTTATCGGCCATATGCGGCACCCTGTTCCAGCTTCACCTGGTATCCGACGCTTCCGTGCGCGAGCGGACGGCCACCCTGGAAAAGGCATTTCTGGAAAACTGCCTGGCGAGAATCGGGCATCTGCCCCGCCCGGATGACAACCATGCGATCCTGCGCCTGAAAAATACGATTCTCTGGCATGCCGCATTCTTTGAACTCCCTGATGCGAAAAAGGCGGTTCAGGAGCAGTTCGACCGGTTGTACCAGGGGCGGCCGATTGATCCGAACACCGCCCGTTCCGTAATGCAGGCAGCAGCATTCGCCGGGGACGAAAAAACGTTCGACTGGCTGACTTCTCGGTTTGAGTCCTCCGAAAGCGAGCACGAACGGCTCAATGTATTGCGCGCCCTGGGATGTTTCCGCCGGCCGCACCTGATCGAAAAGGTTCGGGAATTTATATTGAAGTCGGTACCCTCCCGCAACATGTTCATCCCCATCGCAGCGCTTGCCGCAAATCCATACGCCAGTGAGACGATGTGGGACTGGTTTACCGATAATGTGGAGGAACTCCAGCAAATCCACCCCATCATCTTCGAACGCGTGATTTCGGCGATCGTGCCGGTTTGCGGACTCGACCGCGCCGACGAGGTCGATGCCTTCTTTGCCGCCTACACGAAAGAAACGGACCTGGCCGCCGCAGCCATCCGGATGAGCCTGGAAAAACGAGACATCTACCGCCGGCTGCGCGAGCGGTCCCGTTCCGGTGGATAAGTTCAGGGGTTCAAGGTTCAAGGTTCAAGGTTAAGGGCAGGTTCAACGTAGGGGCGGACCTGCGTGTCCGCCCTGCGATCCGCAACAGTTCAAGATTCACGGTTTGCTGGTTCCCCGGTCTTGCTGGTTCCCAAGCTCCAGCTTGG
Source organism: Desulfobacteraceae bacterium (assembly GCA_024636355.1). Classification (GTDB taxonomy): domain Bacteria; phylum Desulfobacterota; class Desulfobacteria; order Desulfobacterales; family Desulfosalsimonadaceae; genus JAGXHH01. The sequence goes on from JAGXHH010000100.1 coordinate 4,253, forward strand.
GAACCCCTGGAGTTTGGATATTCTACCCGTCCCGGAAGGGCGATTCGTGAATCGGCCCTACAACGTGGGGCGTTGTACAATGGTCATTCGTAGGGGCGATTCACGAATCGCCCCCGGGCGGGGAAACCCCCGCCCGGGTTGGTTCCCAAGCTCCAGCCTTTGCTGGTTCCCAAGCTCCAGCTTGGGAACCCGGTTTCGGGAAGCTCCAGCTTCCTCTGCCTGTTCTTAAAAATAAGATTAAGGACAAAAGCAAGATTAAGAGCAAGAGCAAGAAAAAACGTTAAACTTTTGCAAAAATCAGATTACCGGGTTTTTCCCCTTGTTTATCGTCACGGCGGCTGTTAATTTCGTTGTTTCGCGTAATTACCCTAACCGCCCATTTGAGCCTTTTCCGAAAATGATGCAATTTTATAAATATCACGGCCTGGGAAACGACTACATTATCATTGACCCAGCAGATTTCAGCAGGGAGCTGACGGTCTCGCAAATCCGCCGGATCTGCCATCGCAATTTCGGGGTCGGATCCGACGGCATCCTGTTCGGCCCCCTGCCGCAGCGGGATGCATCGGCTTTCGGCGTCCGGATCTTCAATCCCGACGGCAGCGAGGCGGAAAAGAGCGGAAACGGTCTGCGCATTTTCGCACGCTACCTGCTCGACCGGGGCCTGGTTGCCGACCGACCCTTTACCATCGGCACCATAGGCGGGGATGTGACCGCAAAAATTCTGGAAAATGGACAGAGCGTTTCCGTAGAAATGGGCCGGGTCAGTTTTAACAGCCGGGATATCCCGGTGACGGGTGAAAATCGGGAAGTCCTCAATGAACCCC
>JAGXHH010000101.1 GCA_024636355.1 Desulfobacteraceae bacterium
CCGCGCAATTCGTCCAGGCAATTGTAATCTCTCAGATGTCCCTTTAAATCATCGGAAAAAAACGTTTTGATCCGTTTGGTATTGTTCCAGCGGATCAGGTGTGAAAACAGCGGATCATCCGGCGTATCGATTCCCTGCCGGAAAAAATTGATCACCGATTGTTTCATCGAAGGATTCTTAAAAATGTCCGGATAAATCGTCGAGAGCAGTTCCGGACGAATCCTGGAATTCGGCTGGCGAGCCCAGAATCGACGGATCAGTGCTTCTTTGAAGATGTCATATCCCCCAAAAACTTCATCCGCCCCTTCTCCGGTCAGAACGACTTTCAACCCGCTATCCGATACAGTTCTGGACAGCAGGAACATCGGTACGGGCGCAGTTCTTAGAACCGGCTTTTCAGAATGCCAGATCATTGCTTCGAAACCGTCGGCAATATCCTTATTCGAGACGAGCAATTCCCGGTGGGCCACGTTTAGAAAATTTGTCATTTGACCCTGATGGACACTTTCGTCAAAATCGGTTTCCTCGAAGCGCATCCCGAAGGTCTGTACGTCTTTGTTGAAATGTCTGGCTATCACCGCCGTGATCCCGGAAGAATCAAGCCCGCCGCTTAAATACGAGCCGACCGGTACATCGGCGATCAGGCGGATTTTTACAGCGTCGAAAAGCATGGGGCGGACTTGCTCACAAATTTCCGAGGGGGTAAGATCGAGGTGTTCATCTCTTGGAAGCAGAGGGAAATCCCAGTATTTCCTCATCTCGAAATTTTCCCTGGAAATTCGCAGCCAATGGCCCGGGGGCAGTTCGTGAATGTTTTCGAACGCCGTGCGGTTCGGCAGTGTCGTCCAGAAGGTGAAAATTTGGTCCAGGGCAAAGGGGTCGATTTTACCGTCAAATTTGCCAGACGCGAACAGGGATTTTATTTCGGATGCAAAGTAAAGCGCACCGTTTGCTATGGCATAGTGAAGCGGCCGGATACCCACCCGGTCTCTTGCCAGAAACAGCTCTTTTTTGCGAGTGTCCCAGATGGCAAAGGCGAACTGGCCGTTTAACCTCTGCAGGCAATCGGCGCCGTATTGTTCATAGAGGTGAAGGACAACTTCCGTATCGGTGGCCGTATAAAATCGATGCCCCGTCCTGCACAGATCCTGTTTTAATTCCTGAAAATTGAAAATCTCACCATTATAGACGATCCACAGGGTTTTATCACCATTGTGAATCGGCTGGGTTCCGTTCCGGATATCGATGATACTCAGGCGCATGCTGCCCATTCCGATCCGGTCGTCCATGAAAATGCCCCATTCATCAGGACCTCTGTGACGGATCACCCGGTTCATTCGATTCAGCATCTGCATGGAAACCCGGTCGTGCCCCTCGAAATTGAAAACCCCAGTTATGCCACACATTGTATATTAAAAGTTTCCGATTATATTTTGCGTTTTAAAAAGGAATTGACATTTTCCAGGCTGTCAAGATTTTCCGGAATCAGTTCGTCATCCAGAATTTTTATTCGGTAGGTTGCTTCCAGAAAGGCAACGAGTTCCATGATGCCGGTGGAATCGATAATGCCGTTTTCCAGAAAGGAAGTGTGGTTTTCAAGATTATTGTCTTCACCAAAAAGAAAGTTGTCGACAATGAAATCCCGGACGGTTTCCATATTGTCCAGTTTCGCATTCACGTGTTCCGGTTCTGTGCTCTTGATGTTATCGTAACTCATGTAAATCGTCCTTTGGCATTCTTTTTTATTCAGTTGTCTTTTTTTTTGAAATGGGTCGCAGTCCCCGGATAAAGGCATGATACGAGGAATTGTGTGTCAGGGGTACGGTAATTCTGGCTATTGGTTCGGCTTTAGGCGGCCCGAAGAACGTATCGGGGGGGATGTTCCTGGAGATGACCGATCCTGCCTGGACAACGGCGCCGTCCCCGATCCGTACGTTCGGCAAAATAACGCAGTGGGGTCCGATAAATACATTGTCGCCGATATGAACCGGACCAACATGCTGATGTGACCGTTTCGGTCCCCAGTAAAAATGGGTGAATATCGACGACCGCAGCCCGATGCTGGAGTTGTCGCCAATGGTGACGGAATCCGGATGGATTTCATCGATATAGACAAAAAGACTGATCCATACGTCGGTTCCGATATGAACCCCTCTCATTCGATGGATCATCGGCCGCATTGAATATCCGCCGGGCATGAAAAACGCCATGCGGTGTAAAGCCCGTTGAAAGATTCCCAAAGACATGTATCCGTTTCCTTTTAAGCGTGCCCGGACTGCCTCTGTGCCTTCTGGTGATTTCATAAGACCCTTTTTCTGAAAAATAGTTGCTGCTGTAAGAAACTCCACTCAAGGACAAATCCGGCGATACGTCAAACGCAACCGGCAGTCCGTTCAAACAGCCTTGAAAACGTTCAAGCCCTCTTTGTTGCAGCTTTGATCATGGATAAAAATTAATGATGATTTCTTGTGAACGCAAACTACTGTAGATCTTTTTTTAAAATTATTGATCCGGGGGTTTGGGGTTAATGTTGACCGGAGATCCCGTCAGATCGTCACTGTAAAGTCGAAGTAAAAAATATCCCCTGTATTAAGAGGCTTAAAACCGGGTCACTGCGGGGGCAGGGACTTGATCTTGCTACGGAAATTGGAAAAATTAGCCATTTGTAGACGGGATAGAGTAGTAATTGGCCGATACGAATTAATGAGCCCTTTTCCCCCGTGCCCCTTTCAATACCAGCAGAATCGCAATTATTCGATAAATGTCGGGTTGGTGTAGAGGGCTTTACGGAAAACGGATACCGGAGTGTTCAGCCATTTGAAAAAGATAATGAATTAAAATAAAAAGTGTGATAAATTTCTTCTGTTTATATATGGTTTGGTTTATTTTAAAAAAGATTACATATGAATCCAGTCACCGAGAAAAAAGAATTATCCATCGATCACTTGAAAGACATTTCCTCATGGGTGTCCTCCGTCCATGATCTCAACCAGCTCCTGGAGCTCATACTCGAATCCGGAACCCGCATTATGCGGGCAAAAGCCAGTTCCCTGCTTTTTCTCGATCTCAAGAAAAAGAAACTGTATTTCAAAGTCGCCACCGGCTTGAAAAAAGATGAGATAAAGCAGTTTGAAATCAAGCTGGGGCAGGGTATTGCCGGTTATGTAGCGGAAACGGGAGAGCCACTTCTCATAGGGGATGTGGCAAAAGACAAACGCTGGTATCGGACCATCAGTGACAAAATCGGGTTTAAAACCCGTTCGATCGTCTGCGCCCCGATGAAGGTCGGTGGAGAGGTGATCGGCGTCATTGAATTTATCAACAAAGCGGAAGGCGAAAACTTCCAGCAGAGCGACCTCGAACTGCTTACCGTGTTTGCCGACCTGGCGGCGCTTGCCATTGTCAATGCCCGTAAATTCCAGCTGGTGGAACGGGAAAACAAGGACCTGAAGCAGGAACTGCATTTCAATCATGAAATCATCGGAAAAAGCCAATCCATCCGCAGCGTGGTGGCCGATGCCCTGCAGGTGGCCGATTCCCAGGCAAGCACGCTGATTCTGGGAGAAAGCGGTACGGGCAAGGAACTCATGGCACGGTTGATCCATCAGGCGAGCCCCAGAAAGGAACGCCACCTGGTGACATTAAATTGTGCCGCATTGCCGGAAACGCTGCTGGAAGACGAATTGTTCGGCCATGAAAAAGGGGCGTTTACCGGAGCCACGGGCCAGAAAATCGGTAAATTCGAACTCGCCGACGAGAGCACCATTTTTCTGGATGAAATTGCGGAAATGAGCCAGACCATGCAGGCCAAGCTCCTCCGGGTGCTTCAGGACGGCGTGTTTTATCGCGTGGGTGGCAATGTACCGATCTCAGTCGATATCCGTGTAATGGCCGCCACAAACCAGAACATCGTGGAAGAAATTAAGAACGGCAATTTCCGGAAAGATCTGTATTATCGGCTCAATGTGGTCGAAATTCATATGCCGCCTCTGCGGGAGCGTAAAGAGGATATTGCCCTTCTTACACGGCATTTCGTGGATCTGTTTCAGGCCGGGAAGGGATATGCGAACCTGACCATCTCCCGGGAAGCCATGGACAAGATGATGCAGTACGATTGGCCGGGAAATGTCCGTGAACTCAAGAACGCGATCGAACGAGCGGTGGTCATGGGAAACGGCAAAGAGATCTTTCCCGAAGACCTGCCGATACTCTACGCCGAAATGCCCGTTAAGGACATTCCGGTTGGCATGACCCTGCAGGAAGCCGTCGATGAATTCAAAAAACGCTTCATAGTGGCCAACCTGAAAAACACGGGCGGCAATCAAAGCAAGGCCGCAACCATCATGGGCATTCAACGAACCTATCTTTCCCGCCTCGTTTCCAAATACGGCATCAAGAAATTAATCGGAAGGCCGGACTGATTTCCGCCTGTTGATTACGGGCAGAGAAGTCAGGATTTTTTTAGACCCTTACATCTGAGCCGAACCGAAGGCGATTTCTGAATTCCGGATCACGACTCCTCTTTTTTTGTACATATGGTTTTGTATACATCTGTTTACTCCGCCATACACGACCATTTGAATTTACCATTTCTTCTTTGCAAAATTTCCCGGTTCTCCTCGCCCGGATCATAGAGCGGGGGGATGCAGAACCGATTTTCACCACGTCCAGAACACTTGCCTCGGTAGTCGTCAAATTCTGGCATCTTATTTGCAGCCATGTATTGCATGCCATTATCATATTTCAGAACTATATACCTTCGAACGATCAGAAATGTATCAATAGATTTTAAAACAAAATATAAGGCGAAATTATGTTTATTTCAGTCGGCTTGAAATCTGCTAAAATTTGTTGCTGTGCGCTCGCGGTTATGCTGTTGATGACCATCACGGTATGTGCGCAAACTTACTATGTGGATGCAAACGGCAGCAATGCCGGCGACGGTTCATCGGCTAAACCATGGGCCTCACTGTCATACGCATGTTCACGGGCGGTTTCCTCCGGTGACATTATCCGCGTGAACGCCGGCAACTATACGGACAACAATCCATGCTACCTTGCTATCGGAATTTCTATTCGGGGCGCCGGCAGTGATCGGGTCACCATCAACACCAGCGCCAGCCCCTTTATACGGGCCGAGTCATCCGTGCCGGTAAAAGACGGCAACAATGAGATTTCAGGAATAAAGTTCGATGGCAATGACCGGTCGGCAACGGTAATCCTTTCACGGGGGAGAAATAATCAGAAGTTTCATGATTGTGTTTTTGAAGACTTCACGGGAAGAGGCGTGATGATTTACGGCCGGTATGGTCTCGATGACAATTCAGGGGAATTCTGGCGGGATAATTGCTCGTCGTCGACATCGGCAGCCGGCACCTGGTGCTACAACGATCCGTCCTTAAGTGTAGAGCCAAAGGCTACCGATTGGGCGTGGGGAGTGGCTGTCTACAATAACACATTCAACGACTGTAAGATTTTCCCAAGCGTGGTTGCGGGGGCGAAAATCCACGACAATGTCTTTAATAATGACGGTACTTATGGTCCCAGGCGATCGGCCATCGGCCACACGGCGTACTGGTTCGACGGGGTGGAAATTTACAACAACGATATCCGGATCGGAGCCCAGGGCTGGTCGGTTATCGCCATTGAAATGTGGGAAATCAAAAACAATTCGAAATTCTACAACAATACCTCCGATTCCTGGTTCAGTCTGCGGGGCAGCACCCACGGTCTGGATGACGGCTACACGGCCAATTATGAAATTTTCAACAACACCTTTGCCGCAAGTTACTATCCACCCGATCCCCAGAGTGCGATCGAGGTGATGTCAGACGTCCAGGGGGCCGAAATTTACAACAATTATTTCTACGGCTCCGCCTGGGGTTATGGAGTGGCAATATGGGGGGCTGATTCCGGGGGGAAAAAAAGCGGTGTCGATGTGCTCCGGAACATTACGATACGGAACAATGTCTTTCATAAGCTTAGCAACGGCGGAAGCCTTGGCGGAGTACACGCCAGTTCCAACCAGGCCAATACCCTTGTCGAAAACATCCGGATCTACAACAACGTCTTTGACGCCAACCGCCAGGCGATCAACCTGGGAGACGGGCCCGGTACGATACGCAACATCTTCATAAAAAATAACGTATTCACCAATCAGACCGACAAGGCGATCGTCACGAACGGTTCGGGCATGGGTTCGGTTTACATCGACCATAACCTGAGCAGCGGCAACAATACCTGGTTGGGCGACTGGGCCGGTGCAATTTCGGAAAGCAACACCCTCCGGGCTGCCGCAGAATTTCAGAAAACGGGCGACCGGCCGACCCCCTTCTACCTGCCGACCGGAGGCGATGCGAATCTGGTCGATGCGGGCGTCGATGTGGGGCTTTCGTTTTCCGGAACCGCACCCGATCTGGGCGCATTCGAATGGAACCTCAATACTTTGCCGCTACCTGCGCCACGCGGTCTTTTTTTCAGCGACAATTAAAGTTGGGGGCGAGCCGTGTATCGCCCTTTCCGCCCTATCAGACGTTGGGCGATTTATGAAGTAAGCCGCACATACAAATTTGCCCTGCGGACATCTTCTGCCGTTTATCGATACAGCGCCTCTATTCGTTGCGGCCCATCGGGTAAATTAAAAAGTACCTGATCGATGCCGGCGTGACGCTGAAGCTTGAATTCGATTTTCTGGTCATCTGAATATAAAGCGAAAATTTTTCGATCCCTCCAGTTAAGGGGCATGGCAACTGTAAGCTCGCCGTTTGCGCACGCGCTTTGCGCCTCACACGAAAATATCCCGTTTGTTTCATCCCACCCGGGTTTCGAAAACCCAGATTTTTCCCTGTTTTTCCAGTAGGCGACCAACTCTGCGACGTTCCATCCGGTACCCACATCGGGGCGGGTGCAGGCTAATTCAAGCAGGGCGGTCACCAGTGCGGCATACGGAGGATCGTTCATCAGCCGGCTATGGCCGCCGAAGTGGTAAATGCCGGGAAATTTTGTGAACGCGGCCTCGACTTCGGAAACGCTTTTTTTCGGATTCCTTACGAGGTCTTCCAGCCATCCGGTCACCGGTACTTCCAGGATGGAGCTTACGCGGCGGTTCCGGTCAACCGGGTGAAACGGAAAAGACGTGCCGAGAATCCAGGCCAGCCCATCATGCCCGCCCCAGTTCCAGGTGGTGTCATATTCATATCCGAGGCGTTCGAGTTCGGCCCAGTCTTCATCCCAGCCGACCCACCCGAGTTCATGCCCCCGGTGACCTGCAGGCGCAGTTCCGAAGCGCGATTCGAAACTGCGGTGCAGGGCGGCATAATCCTCGATCCGGTCGGGTTTGATATGGGTGCCGATATCCCAGCCGCTGTTTTTCAGGAGGAAAAATGTGTCTTTTGCGAATCCTTTATATCCCGTAATCTGAGGCCGGTTGCTGATACTGGTGAAAAACGGCAGCAGGTAGACGCTTGCGGTAACATTGTAGCGTGAGAACAATTCGAGCATCCATCGGACCTGTTCGCGGTAATTTGCCGGGTATTGAAAAAGGGAGCGGAAGACATCTTTTAACGCCTTGGAAAATGTAAATAGAGCCTTTCCGTTCGCAGCTCTGCTCCCCAGGCGGGAAAGGGATTTGCGCAGGGGTTTCCAGGACGGGGAGATATCATCAAAACTGAAGGTCACCATGTTTTTGTACCCGCGGGGCAGGCGGCATAATCTGGGCATGGGCCTGCCGGCGGCAACCAGGTAGCGGGTGATGACACCCGAAAGATAATCGATGAGCAGGTCGAGCTGAGGTCTTAAGAACCAGGTGGTGTCGGTGCCTTGAAGACTGATTTTTTCGGCGCTTGCTTCCGGGGTCTGCCGGGCGATTTCCGGAGTGCGCTGATGCATATGGCAGATGTGCCGGCTGAGCGAAAAAAGAAGTGCCAGTATTTTTCCCCGGCCGTATGGAATTTCTAACATGCCCGGATATTCCGGTTTGTTTTCTTCTGGGCCGGTGATCCTGCCGAGGATATTTCCTTTAAATTTTTCGTATCGGCTGATGGAGCCGAAAACCTGGGTGGTGACCGGAAGGTCGATTCCTTCCGGATGAAACTCCATCAGGGCTTTCTCGCAGGCGTCTTTAAACTGATTCAACCCGAGCCGATCAGCGCTTTTATGATCGGGATCGATCCACAGCACCATGCCGCCGTTTTCCGCATATTTCAACCATGCGTCAGCGTCGGTTCCGCCCTTGTTGATAATGGCCATCGGAATGGCCATTGGATCCGGAGGGGCGGATTTACCCGGCAACGTCTGAAAACGCCAGCCGGCGTTTTCCAGTTCCGCAAGGACGATCATCTCTGTCTCTTATACACATCTGACGCTGCC
>JAGXHH010000011.1 GCA_024636355.1 Desulfobacteraceae bacterium
AGGCCGTTTAACCCCACCCCCCACTTATGCTTTGCCTTCAATCCGAAAAACCAGTGCGCGAAAGCCGGCATAATCACGATGGTGAAAATCAGCGCCGATATCAGGGCAAAGGTTTTGGTATAAGCCAGAGGCCCGAACAGTTTGCCTTCGGCGGCCTGCATGGTGAAGACCGGGAAAAAGCTGACGATGGTGGTCGACACGGCCGTTAATATGGCGGTCGCCACTTCCGTGGTGGCGTGATAAACGGTTTCCAAAACGGCCTGTCCCGGCGGTGCCTCGTCCATGTGACGCAAGATATTTTCATTCAGGATGATGCCGAGATCGACCATCGTGCCGATCGCAATGGCAATACCGGATAGGGCGACGATATTGGCATCGATCCCGACGTATTTCATGAATATGAAGCACATGAGCACAGCCAGCGGCAAGAGCGAGGAGATCAGGAAGGAGGCACGCAGGTTGCGCACCATGACGATGATGACGATGATAGTGATCAGGATTTGCAGGGAAATGGCGTCATAAAGAGTGCCAAGCGTCTCATTGATGAGTTGGGTGCGGTCGTAATAGGGGACAATCGTCACTTTGGACACCGTTCCATCCGCAAGCGTTTTGGAAGGAAGGCCGGAAGAGATTTCCGTAATTTTTTCTTTGACATTGTTGATCACCGCCAGGGGGTTGTCGCCAAAACGCGCCACCACCACACCCCCGGTTGCTTCCGCGCCACTCTTGTCGAGGATGCCCAGCATGGAGCGGTCCGCGGGACCGATGTTGACATGGCCGATGTCCTTTATCCTGACGGGGACATTGGCATTGACCTTCACGACGGCATTTTCGATGTCTTCGATCTTTTTGACATACCCCAGCCCCCGGATAAGGTATTCCACCTGGTTGATCTCGATGGTGTTAGCACCTACATCCCGGTTGCTGCTTTTCAGAGCACTCATGACTTCCCTCATGGAAACTCTGAAGGTCTTCATGGCCGAGGGATCGAGATCCACCTGGTATTCCTTGACATGGCCGCCGATAGACGCCACTTCGGCAACGCCTTCCGCACCGGTTAAGGCATAGCGCACATAAAAATCCTGGATGGTGCGCAGCTCGTGCAGATCCCACCCTCCGGCGGGGCTTCCCTCCGGGTCTCTTCCCTCCAGGGTGTACCAGAAAACCTGCCCAAGAGCTGTAGCATCCGGACCGAGCTTGGGCTGGACATCGACCGGCAGCAGGTTGGCGGGAAGAGCGTTTAGTTTTTCCAGGATTCGGGAACGGCTCCAGTAGTATTCGATATCATCGCTGAAAATGATGTAGATACTGGAAAAACCGAACATGGATGTGCTGCGGATGGAGGTCACCCCCGGCATGCCGAGCAGGGCGGTGGTAAGGGGATAAGTGATCTGGTCCTCAACATCCTGGGGCGAGCGGCCCATCCATTCCGTAAAAATGATCTGCTGATTTTCACCGATATCCGGAATGGCATCCACCGCCACCGGATCGCGGGGGAGGAAATCCACTTCCCAGTCAAATGGGGATGTCACAATCCCCCACCCTATTATCAGGAGCAGCACAAGCACTGTAACCAGTTTTTGTTCAAGGAAGAATTTGATTACTCGATTCAATATGATGTCCCATTTTTTCATTTAATCGAAATCGGGTATTGGTGTGCTTAACCCGATTTGTTGATTTAAGCGAAACCCAGGCGCACGGATTGAAGATCCGCGGATTGCGGAAATCCGCAACCCGCGAAGTTTTTCAGTGTTTGGCGGCCTGGTGTTTATAAGCATCCGCCAGTTTCCGGATATAGGTATCCGGTTTCGCCTTTATTGTATTGATGCAATTCCGGCAGCACAGGAGAAAGGTGTTTCCTTTATAGGTGAACTCCACGGGTTCACCCATGGAATCGAGCGACAATCCGGTAACGACACAGGTCTCGAGAGGGTAGGCTTTGGCATGTCCATTTTCGGTGGCATGAGAGGTCGCCATTTTTCCATCTTCGAGCGAATGATCTTGTCCGGCATGTGGGTTCTGGGCATAAACAGTCGCCGTCGACAGCAACAGGTAACAACAGCTGATGGTGAGGGTCTTTTTGATCATTTTCTCTCCTTTTACATGTTTAATGGTTATCGAACTACTTGCATGTTTAGTTGCAACGAATATGCCACTATCCTAAGGTTGAAGATTCTACAATATGGTAGTTTGTGTTGGTTTATGCGTTTAAATATTCGATATAATGAAGTAAGTGAGAAATTTGTCGCGTTTGATGATTTCGTAAAAAGTCGTTTTTTCGCTTTTGCCATCCTTCCTGCAAAACCAAACACATTTAAATGGGCACGAGTAAAAAAGTTCAGATCAGAATTTACGCATCGATTTCAAGGTGCTGTAAATTGTCTCAACCATGTTGTTCATACTGCGTTAATTGCCATCGAGCCGATGGTGACTAAATCCTTCGCACATTCCCAAAAAAACATGGATAGAATTTTCACACCTGTTTAAACCGCCCTGCTCATAAACTTTATACCCTGACTGAATACCGCCAGAAGCCGAATGAGTATGGCGAAATAGGCCTGGTCGGGGAAGAGGGCGACTGGTTCTCATGATGTAATCATTCGGTTCAGTTCGGCTTCCATTTTCTGGTATGCAACTTGCTTTACCCCTTGTGCATTAATAGGGGAGTTTGTGATCGTAATGCCGGAAACCGGAAACGAAATGGCCCATGCGCTGGCGCAACGGATTTGCGCCAGCCGTATCGAATTACCCGTTCCCCCACCGGAGTTCCCAACCGGGAGAAAAGGTGACCATCAGCATCGGCATGGCTGAACTGCCATCCGACGCCCAAACAATGGAGCAATTGATTCGAACCGCGGACCAGGCACTCTATGCGGCCAAAGCGGAAGGAAAAAACCGGGTCTGCAGATTCGAGGCAGAAGATCACGGATCAGAAGTCCACTCTTTTTGAAAAATTTCAGAGCAGGCAGTTCGGGAGCAACCCGATTGTCCTGCATCTGTTCTATTCGTTCCGGGAATTTTCGGACCGGGATTTATTTTATCGGGAGGTTAGAAAATGACCAAAAAAACTATGCTCATTCTTTTTGCCGTTCTGCTCGTTGCCGTTTTTCTGGCTGCCTGCCATCCGCATCGCAGACATCATCGTGGTTGTGACAGTTATGGCCCGTTCGGGGCCGATCCCGTTCGATCTCAGGTTTCCGAAACTGACCTCCGCTGATGTCGGTTTTAAGGCAGCGGATAGACCTTGAACATGGCGGAACCAATGCGGCGGCGGTTGCGCCAATCGCGCCGGGCGCAAAAAAAGAAGCGGGAGCTTCCAAGTTCCCGCTTCTTCGGTTTAAAAAACTAAAATTTTCCGGTTATCTGTTTCACTCCAGTGATGGGCAATCCTTTTTGGTGCCAAGGAGATCGAATATCCTCTCGCAGAGGCGCTGGGAACGCAGAGGAACTCTCCTCGTCCTCAGCGGCTCTGCGAGAAAAATCATTAACTGGAGTTTTTCGGATAACCAGATAAAATTTATTCCGGTGCGATCTCATTCAGCCGTCGCTGCATGACATCGAGCTCATTGTGCATCCGTTCGATCTCCCTGTCGGTCATTCCACCGGATTCCATATGCTGCGTCAGCGACTGCATGTTCTCCGACGTGCGATCCATCATGTTTTCCATGACTTGCATGTCCGCAGAACCCAATCTTCCACTCTTTACAGTCACCGACATCTGGTCGATCATGCCCCTCATCCGGTCCGTCATTGTCTGCATATTGGAATGCGTTCCATAATCCATATGGTCGCCCGAAAAATGAGATCCCTGTTCCATCTCCCGGTAATGCCCGTTCCCGTATTGATCCATTGACTCGTGGTGGTCTATGCCGCTGCCGCCGTGCCCCATGCCGCCATGGCCGCCCATGGCGGCAAAAGCGGAACCCCCCGTCAATGCGATTATCAGGCTGACAGTTGAAATGATTCGTTTCATACGTTTCTCCTTTTTCAAATTAGTTTTAAATTGCCAACTTACTGATTGAATAGCAAAACTGATGCCACATTTGCAATTCACGAAAAGAAACTGTATTTATTAATGAAACGGCCATTCTGCCTTGGGATCGCACGGGCGAATGCTTCAAAAGTTCGCACCCGATCCATCCGGGTGCCTCAAAAATGCGCGGGTGACGGGTGAACGTTTGGGGAAATGGCAGTTCAATTTTTTCGCCGGCCTTGAGCCTTATAAAAAATCCAGGATTTAGTCCGGGCACTAAGCAGTTGGCACGCAGATTGCTGTAACGATTTTGACCCAAAGAATATCACAAACTCGAACCGGTTCAGTAACCCTAAATAAAGCAAGCAGGAAGGAATTTAAAAATGCGATCGATTAAGATCTGTATCCTTATCATTTCAGTTTTTTTCGTATCCGTGCCAGTCCTTTTGGGTGCGGATGCCGCTTCTTCGCCCGAGGCCATGTTCAGTCTTGGAACCGAAGCCTTCGGCAACGGCAGATACGAACAGGCGCTCGAGCATTTCCAGGCGGCCCAAAAAGCGGGCCTGGATACTGCGGCACTCCATTACAATCTCGGCGTTACCTATTATAAGTTGAAGCGTTACAGCGAGGCGCGGCAGGAATTTGAAAAACTTGTTGCGGTATCTGAAACCGCACCGCTTGCCCATTACAACCTCGGCCGGATCGCGCTTGCCCGGGGCGATGAAGCAGCGGCGAAAACGCATTTCCAGGTAACATTTCGCACGGCCACGGACGAAACGCTTCGCATGCTTGCCGATGATCGGCTCCGGGAACTCGCTGCGGTTGAGCAGCCCCCCCGGAAGTGGTCCGGCTTTGCTTCGCTTGCCGCCGGTTATGACGACAATGTGGCGCTCATTGCGGACAGCGAGGTGCTGATCGGCGAGACGGAGGATGAGTTTCTGGAATTCATCGGGGGGGTAACCGGTCAGCTCATGGGAACGGGTACCAACGGGCTGCAGTTGAAATCGACCGGCTATTACCAGAATTACCTGGATGCCGACGAATTTGATTTCGGCAACTTCCGTATCGGCCCCGAACTCGACCGTCAATTCGGGGCCTGGAACACTTCCCTGGCGGGATTTGTGGACCTGGCCTATATCGACCATGATCTCTTCGAGCAGATTTTCAGCACGGAAATCCAGGGGTCTCGAGAAATTTATCCGAATCTTGTCCTGCGGATGACATATCAGCTGGGCTTCATAGATGCCGAATCCCCCTATGAGGACCTGGACGGCAACCGCCACCGGATAACCGCAGACCTTCGCACGTATGTTCTCGGGGCATACACCGGCATCGGTTATACGCTGGAATTAAACGACCGGGATGATCCTGATTTTCCCAACCGCCACAGTGTCGGTTTTCTCGTGGATAAAGACCTGACCCCTGACTGGACCGTCGGTGTCAGCGGCAGTTACCGCTACAGCGATTACCAGGAAACCGATCGGCAGGATGAACGGCTGTGGCTCACTGCCCGGGTTGCCAGGAGTATTCCGTGGGATTTCCATGTATTCGGGAAATATGATTATATCGATAATTATTCCAACGTGGACGAAAACGAATACACCAGCAACGTGTTTTCCCTTGGTATCGAACGCTTTTTTTAATGCCGCAAATCCAAGGAACTCTTCAAGCCGTCACCCCGGCGCAGGCCGGGGTCCAGAAATCAAGAAGACTGGATACCGGCCTGCGCCGGTATGACGGCTGAAGCTTGTCGTTCCTTTCTTCAAAAACTTCGCCAACGGGGTAAATGGCTTTTTACGAGACCATCAACTATGAAAGACTTCAATCAGGACCAGGTCGAAACGCACTTTGAAAAATTGCTCCGGCCCCAGCTGACCTGGTTATATCGGATTTCCTATCGTTTCACCGGCAATAAAGCCGATGCGGAAGACCTGGTCCAGGATCTGCTGGTAAAATTATATCCGCGCAGGGACGAACTGGATTCCGTGGCAAATCTGCGCCCGTGGCTGGTGCGCGTGCTATACCGGTTGTTCCTGGATAATGAACGGAGACAGAAACGCTCCCCGCTGCGCCTGTTGAAACGCCGTCCGAAAGACGATGCTGAAGATCCCCTGGAGCAGTTTCCCGCATCAGATCCCGATCCCGAACAGTACACGGGGGGGCGCATCCTGTCCGAGCGCATTGAACAGGCGCTGAATATGCTTTGCAGGGATCATCGGGCCATTATCACCCTGCACGACATGGAAGGCTACCGGTTAAGCGAGTTGGAGACCCTGCTGGAAGTGCCGCTGGGAACCTTGAAGTCGCGTCTGCATCGTGGCCGGGCGACACTCAGAAAAATTCTGGAAAAGGATGGAACCTTTTAGCCGGTTTGGCCGTCTTGTATTACAGAAAGGCTTGAACATCGAAAGGGAGCAGAAAATGGATTGCCGAATAACGAATCATTATATGGAAGATTATCTGGACGACATGCTCGATGATGCAACCCGGGGCAGATTCCAGGAGCATGTGGAAAGATGTCCGGATTGTCGAAACCGGCTGGCGCGTGGACGGGAACTGAAAAACGCCCTTAACGCGCTGCCGGAACCGATTCTCGATCCCGATTTTGCAGCACGCGCGTTTAAACATGCTGCCGCCGCCCATACCTGGCGACGTCGGATCGATACGTCGAAGATGATGAGGATTGCGGCATCCATACTTGTAATTGTGGCTCTCGGAATCGTGTTAAAGGGGGGTTGGGGACCTGGCCAGCTCGAATCGCCCAAAGCCTTTGTCCAATTGAACCAGCCGGAGGACGTCCAGCTGGTGTTTTATTCCGAGGAAAACCTGGAGAACGTCACCTTCCGCCTTGAACCACCGGATGGCATCGAACTGGTCGGTTTTGAAAACCAGCGGGAAATCGTCTGGCAGGGGAATCTGGCGAGGGGTGACAATTTGCTGGTGCTGCCGGTAATCGCACGCAATCGGGAGGGCGGTTCCCTGGTTGCGGAAATCCGCCACGGCAGCCGAAACAAGCAGTTCCGGCTGCAGCTCAAGGTGCAGCAGGCTGATCATCCGCATCCCGGTGCCGACAGGTTCGATAGCAGTGTGGCGCCGATGCGATTCATCTGAATTTTTGGTAAAAGCAGGTAAACGTAAAAAACGAAGCATTATTACAGGAGACAATAATTATGAAAACCGCAAAAATAATCAAGGTCGTATTTTTTTCACTGACCGTCAGTGCCCTGGTGTCTGTAAGTGCCTATGCCCAGAACCGTGATCGGGACCGGGTTCAGGATCGGGATATGGATGTTACTATGGATGTGGTCCGGCAGTCCGATTCCAAAAATATCACCGAAAGGGTCATGAACCGGATCGATCTGCCGGAATCGGCCTCCCAGACCGCCCGGGATGCGGTAGGAAGCCGGGATCGTATGCACACGCAGGACCAGTTGCATATGGATGAAGGCAACCAGGGGGCGTCTCGTTCCCGGATGCATAATGAAGGCGAATACGCCGGAGAGGGCCGCTACCAGATGCGGGAAAGCGCCAATGAAGCCATGGAGAACCGTCACCAGATGAGAGACGATGCCAATGAGACCCGCGAGGAAACGCACATGATGCGGGAAGAAACCCACCAGATGCGTGGCGATGTCAATGATGCCCGGGACGACAGCCGGCAGATGCGCGAGGATGTCAACGACGCCCGCGATGAAAGCCAGCAGGCACGTGAAGATGTAAACGATGTCCGGGACGAGAGCCGACAGATGAGAAATGAGGCGGGTGACATCCAGGAAGATGCCCGCCAGATGAGAGACGGCCATGGCATGAACTAAGGGATATAGTAGCATCAGTTCCGAGTTTTCATAAGAATTCGGAAAATAACATCAAAAGCCCTGATGGGCAACCATCAGGGCTTTTGCCGTTTGTGCTTCCTGCCGAAGAGGGCGCATCCATAACCCTCGCATGGATTGTATATGAGGATCGTGAAAAAAATGCGCAGTAAAATGGACCAGGTGGAAAAATTGTGCACATCGAAGTTGCCTGAAAAAAATAAAACAGAGCGCTTCCTCTCAAATCGGTAGATTAAAATCAGTTTGATTCTTCAGCTCTTTTCCGTCCGCACCCGGTGCTTACAGTCCGGGCAGGTAGTTCGAAACTTCGGCATGGGCCTTGCATTAAACTAAAAAAGGCTTTTTTCCCACAACCCCGATTGAACGCCACTGAGATAATGAAAAAACCAATAACACTGCACATAGGAGAACCCGGTATTTTTGACTTGACCGCAACCGTGACGTACTGCGGCCTTTCCAACTTTTTCTTTGGACCGGAAGCTGATGGGACAGATCCTTTCGCTTACACGTTGGGCGATGAGGCGATTAGCTGAGAACTTATTCAAATACTAAAAAATGGAGGCATGACATGATTCGAAAAGTACTGTTTTTTGTAGTGGGACTGACGATACTGCCGTCGTTGGCGGGAGCTGTGGAAGTGTACCGCAACGGCGATGTATCACTCGATTTGGGGTTTTGGGGCCAGGCCTGGTACCAGTATGTGGGCGATTTTGATCGGGATGGCGATGGTGAATGGGATGACAACCTTAACGATTTTATGATCCGGAGAACCTATTTCAGTATCGCCGGAACGGTTTCTCCAAAGCTGAGCTTTTTTGTCCATTACGCCGGTGACCGCATCGGCCAGGAAGGCTTGGACAATGCGGGTGTGGGGTTGGGTTCCGGCCTTGCTTTGCGGGATGGCTG
>JAGXHH010000102.1 GCA_024636355.1 Desulfobacteraceae bacterium
CTCGTAGCCGGCTTCGGATCGGGCCGATTCCGGAAACAGGATTTCGGTGGGCCCGATGCGGCGGCACTCGTCAACAAGCAGGTCGAGATCGGCTGTTTCGGTCACCCGGAATGTGCCGGTCGAAAGGTCGAGGCAGGAAAGTCCGCAATGACGGCTGTTTTTGGAAATACTCAGGATGAAATTATTGGTTTTCGCATCCAGCAGGTCACTGTTGAGCACCATCCCCGGGGTCACCACCCGGACCACTTCCCGCTTGACCAGTCCTTTGGCAACGGCGGCATCTTCGATCTGCTCACAGATGGCGACTTTATATCCCTTTTCGATTAATCGGCCGAGGTAGGTTTCAGCCGCCTTTACCGGAACTCCGCACATTGGAACGGGAGAGGGTTCGTTCTTATTCCGGGCAGTCAGGGTGATTTCCAGTTCACGGGAGGCGGTTTCGGCATCCGAATAGAACATTTCATAAAAATCACCCATCCGGTAAAACAGGATGTAGTCTTTATAGGATTCCTTTATTTCCAGATACTGCCGCATCATCGGGGTGACTTTGGGGGTAATTTTGTCGGCGGGAATGGCTTCACCCATAGTAAAATGGTGTTCGGTACAATACATGAATCATGATGGGCAGATCCTCAAATTCGCATCCAGGCATTAACCGTTTTAGCCGGGCGTACGCCAATACGATGGTGTGCGCCGGGATCTTCTATCCACTTGCGACGCCATCTTGAATACAAAACGAAATTATGAATAGGTAGTATCCGTTTGCCCGGGTGGCAGGGAGATCGTTTCAGTAACGCCGGGCTGCACAATCTCCGCATGACGGTTTTCCAGTTCGCTGATCCGTCTTTCGTCGACAGCGATCTGTTCTTTCAGGCTCCGAATCGTCTTTCTGTTCTGGAACCGTTTCGACAAGCTGATGAAAAACGAGACAAGCATTCCGATCAGAAATACGGCCAGGTAGTAAACACCTGAGGGCAATTGCGGCGAGTTGTATTCGACAACCTTCAGGTCGATTCCAATGGCACTCGGTTCATTGAAGAATGCCCAATTCTGGAAAATAAACGTGAGCAAGAACGCGGCGATAATAACCCATAAAAGATATTTGATCCTTCGCATGCGCTTCTCCTTAGACGATCGGTGGTGTATATATTCGCTGAATAGATGCTGGACAGTCGATTTTAAATCAGAATATTGACTGTTTTACAGGAAAAACTCAACCGTTTTTTCCATAACGGTCCGTCAAAAGCAGGTCTCAGGACGATTTTCCGCTTCTTCGAACAGATCATTAATACTAGTCATCGGCCCGGCGGCAACTACCAGGCGCGATATCAGGAAACGTGGATTCGGGACGCATTTTCCGGGGGGCCTGTTTCAAAAAGAACTGGTCCGTCATTCCGGCTATGAAATCGCGAACCATGTGTGCCGGACCATTAGATTCGAAATACGTGTCGGACATCCCCACGATGAAACTGCCATAGATGGGGGAGGCAGAATTTTCATGCAGGATATCGTCAAGGTAACGCTCAAACAAATGCTCGAAAATACGTCCGATGGTTTCATGGTGCTGTTTGATAGCCGGGTTTGTATAGATCCGGTCATAATTGAACCGTTTCAACTCTTCCAAGGCCGAGGAAATTTCAGGACTGAACGCCACAAACGGCTTGCCGTAGCTGTTTTCGATGACATCGGTCACCAGGTTGTAAACAATGGTGCCATTTGTATCCCCCAGCCGCCCGAGGCAAAACGGCGGGAGGTCCGAGCGTGTGATCAGAGAAAGGCGAATGGCGTCCTCGATATCCCGGCCCACGTAACTGATGGTGTCGGCAAAACGGACGACACATCCTTCAAGGGTCATCGGCACCAGTCGCACCGGGGTGCCCGACCGGCGGGCTGCCAGTTCGGCATCATGATCGGCAAAGGCCTTGTCCTGCTGGGGGGTGAGCATCTGATCGTGGGCCTCGCCGTCGTGACACAGAATGCCGTCTAATGTCTGGAGGCACAGGTTCCATCCGCGCCCTTTTCGTTCGACGTTTTCCAGGAACTGGACACTTTGAACATTGTGATGGAATTCACCGATGCCGTGCCGACGGCAGATGGCGGACAAAAACCGTTCCCCGTCATGCCCGAACGGCGGATGCCCGATATCGTGGCCGATGGCAATGGCTTCGATCAGATCCTCGTTTAAACCGAGAAACCGGCCGATGGTCCTGGCCACTTTGGAAACCAGCTGCACGTGGAGCATCCGGTGGGTGATGTGATCGTTTTCAATCAGGTAGAACACCTGGGTTTTATCGATGTACCGGCTGTAGGCGAGTGAATGCAGAATCCGGTCGACATCGATGCCATACTGCTGCCGGTAGTCGGACTGCACCCGCTCGTCCGGATACCGGCGCTTTGCCGCAGCGCTTCGCGCCGCTGCGGCCGAAAGCGTCTTGTCTTCTCTGGCATCGAGCTGCTGTTTCAGGCAGTTCAATGACGGTTTTTCAAATGGCTCCACTTGCAATCAATTCCTCCATCATCCCGAAATAATCGATTCCCGCGGTTTTAAACCCCTGCCGGCCGTATTTCATGTTGGCTTCTATGACATAATACCGTCCGTTATGACAGCAGATATCGAGTCCCACATCATCCCAGCCGCATCGTATTGCCGTATCGAGCGCCAGTTCGCAGGCCGCATCGGGAACACGATCGAAGCAGATGCGCCCGCCCTGCCCCAGGTTGCTCCTGAATTCGCCTGCATCGGCAATGCGCCAGTAGGCGCAGACCACACACCCTGCGATCACCACCACACGAATGTCGCGATCTATCGGCAGGTATTGCTGGATATAGGCCGTCCGGGTCAACTCCAGATACTGCGCCAGTTCGTCTTCGTTTGAAATCAGATAGACGCCCCGGCCAAGAGCCGAACCCCTCGGAATTTTCCCCACAAACGGAAAATCAAACAGGGAAAGGATCTTCTGCTGCCGATGGGTACCGTAAAACGTCCGGGTCCGGGGGTGCGGGATATCGAGCAGGGCAAACAGCGCCGATTGTTTTATCTTATCCTGTACGAACCGATAGGTGTGGGCACTGGGAAAAATAGATTTCCCCATGGCGGCAAACATGTCGGCATAAAAAGTTGACGGATAGTATATTCTGGCGGCCCTGCGGATCATGTCCGCTTCCTGCGGAGAGTAATCGGAGAAATTGGGGCGGACCCCGAGTGTCAATACGCTTCGACAGCTTCTCAGCCGGGTTTCCAACGCGATTATCTTTCCGGGCTCAGTCACAGCGAAGTGCATCCGGCAGTTTCGGCACAAATACGTCTTCCGGTAAAACCGCCTCTGTCCACCCGCGCTCGGCCATGATCTGCATGCCGGCTTTTTCATCATTTACAATTCGGACAAATTCCGGCAGAAGGTCCGACTGTCCGGTAAGAACCGGCCCAATTTCCGCCTGGTAGCGCAGGCCCGTAAAGCCGTAAATTTCGATCCGGTCAATCCGGTCGCCGCCGGGTGAAAAAAACAGTTTTTCAACAATGCCGCCCCACCGCTGCCGCAGCACCAGCACCTCGCCCCCGCCTTCGGCAGGTTCGATCCATGCGGAATCATGCGGGTATACCGGCACACCGCCGCCGAGCAGCAGGACCAGGTCATCGACATCCACAGCGACTCCGGTCAGGGGCTTTAAGCTTTTCTCATTCCTTTTGACCTCTTTAAAACACCCGTTTTCAGAAAACAAGAAGCTGCAGGAACGTTTGTCACAGATCAGCTTGGCCAGGGGTTGTCCCGTCAAGCCGAGGGCTTCCACCCGGAATCTGCCGGGCGGAGCGCCGACCCATGCTCCCCGGATCGACCAATTTCCTTCCGGACCCAAAAACCACATCTGGCCGATACCCTTGTAAGGTAGAAGCGCTCTGTTCTTTTCGAGCAGACGGTCAATCCGGGAAAGGGCTTCGAGTCGATTCAGATTGGAAACTTCCGGTTTCCCCCAACCCGCACATCCTGCGCCGAACACGACCAGAAAAACCAGAATAAGACCTTTTTGCCCCAAACCCCAACCTGTCATGGCTGCTTTATCCGTTTGATTTTGTCTTCCAGATCGGTGGTTTCATCCTCTTTTTCCGACAAGGCACGTTCATAAACCTCAAGCGCCTTTTCCACCTGACCGTTTTTAGCGTACGCATCGCCTAAATGTTCCAGAATGATCGGGTCATCGGAAACCTTTTCGACCGCCTTTTCAAGGTAATTGACCGCTTCCGGATAATCGCCCTTTTTGAAATAGAGCCATCCCATACTGTCGAGGATATACCCGTTGCCCGGTTTCTTCTCTAAGGCCTTGCGGATGAGCCGTTCGGCTTCTTCGAGCTTGATACCGGCGTCGGCATACGTGTAGCCCAGGTAATTTAAAGCATCCGCGTTTTCAGGATCGAGTTCGAGAACCGTTTTCATCTGTTCGACAGCTTTCCGGTTGTCACCCATATGATCGAAGACCACGCCAAGCTCATACTGAAATTCCGTGTTGTCCGGATCAATAGCCAGCCCGTCGTTGAGCAGGGCCACCGCTTTGCCGAAGTCCTTGTTTTCCAAATAAAACGCGCTCAGGAATTTCATGAGCTTGACTTTTTCCGCGCTCCGGGATTCATCGAGGTTGTCGAGTGCCGATTCCAGAACGTCGATGGCCTTCTGCGGCTGATTCTTCTGGCTGAAAATGCCGGCCTGCTGAATGGCCGCATCCGTGTAGAACCTGGATTCAGGCCCGACAGCCTGCAGGTGAACAAGCGCCTCGTCCGTGTTGTTCATCAGGTATTTGGTCGCACCGGTCAGGTATTGCAGGTCCGGATTGGCCGGTGCGGCATCGAGCATCCCCTCCAGTACCACCAGCGCTTCCGGATAACGTTTCTGCGCAACCAGGTTCTGGATGACCGTATTGATCACCATGCGGTCGGTTTCCGCCTGTTTTCCAAGTTCTGCCAGCATGGACCGGGCATCGGTGACCCGCATGTGCGCTATGTAGAGGATGGCAAGTTCAATTCTGGCCGCAATATTTTCGGGCTGCTGCTCGAGAATCGCCTCATACAGCGGTATCACTTTTTCGGGTTCCTTGCGGGCGGTATAGATCTGGATCAGCTCCACGCGGGGTTCGAGCAATCCCGGTTGCAGGAAAAGCGTTTTGTTAAACGCCTCAATTGCCAATTCTTCCTGACCCGTTGCCTTGTATGCCTGTCCAAGATAAAAGTGGCCGCTGTAATCGTCCGGAAATTTTTTGGCCATTTGAGAAAAAACATCCACCGCCTTTTTATATTCTTCGTCCTGCAGGTACAGGCGACCGAGCACCAGGTAGATGTTCTTGCGTTCGGGAGTTGCAGCGAGCACCTGTTCATACGCCTGCTTCGCACCATCGGTATTGCCCATGGCCTGGCGGATGGAAGCGGAGATAATGAGCGCTTCGACATTGTCCGGCTGCTGCTTTATAATCTCGTCTGCCAGCCCCAGAGCCTTTCCCGTTTTATCCTGCTGGATGTAGACCAGGGCGAGTTCCTTTTTGATATCGACCGCCTCGGGATCCGCCTGGATAGCCTTCTCCAGGTAAACTACTGCCTGTTCCATATTGCCCTGCCGGATCTGGATTTCGGCCATCATGAAATAATAGTAGCTGTTCGCCGGCTCCTGGTACCGTGCTGACGACCGGGTCCGCGCTTGTGATTCCGCAGGTTTTTCGGATGTAATGCCGGTATCGGGCTGCTTTTTCAGCTGAGCGCAACCGGTGGCGCCCCATATGCCAACGACCACCAGTAAGGCAATCAATCCTGTGTAATGACGGTGCATGATACTCCAATCCAAATTGGTTCTTTGTTGTCATCTTCAAAACCCGTCAGAAATTGCTTTGGCTGCAACTCTCGCGTTCGTGTTTGACGACGAATCCGGATTTTTCAGTAGTCGGGCCCTGCTGAGAAACAAGCGGCGTTACCTATTCGCCCGGTTCCTCCTGCTGGAAATAATAGGAATCGAAGTCCGGGATCTCTTTTTCCAGATATACCTTCATTTTCTTGATGATATTCTTTTCCAGCTGCCGGACCCGTTCCCTTGAGATTTCATACTTGTCCCCTATTTCCTGGAGTGTGTCCGGGGTATCGGTGAAAATTCGTTTTTCGAAGATATCCATTTCACGGTCGTTGAGCTGTTTTTTGAATTCCTCCACCTTGTCGCGCAGCAGGGTTTCAAGTTCCTTTCTGGCCACCTGGCTTTCCACCGATTCGCCGTCCGAACTGAAAAACTCCCCCCGTTCCGTATCGGAGTCTTCCTTCAACGGCTCGTCAAGCGACACATCCCAACCGTCGAGGCGCTGGCCCATTTCCCGTACCTCCTGTTCGGAGACACCAAGCCGATCGGAGAGCAGTTTGGTTTCCGGGTTAAAGCCTTCATCAATTAATTTCTGCTTTTCCTTCTTGAGCTTGAAAAACAGCTTTCGCTGCCCCTGGGTGGTGCCGATCTTGACCAGTCGCCAATTGTCCATAATGAACTTCAGGATATAGGCCTTGATCCAGAAGGCGGCGTAATATGAAAACTTCACGTTCTTGTACGGATCGAACTTCTGGACGGCATGCATCAGTCCGATATTCCCCTCCTGGATCAGGTCCATCAGGTTCTGCATCCAGGTGCGCTGGAATTCCATGGCAATCTTGACCACCAGCCGCAGGTTGGAAGTGGCCAGTATGTAGGCGGCCTCCGCATCGTCATCTTCCTGAACCCGGCGGCCGAGCTCGATTTCCTGATCACGGGTGAGCAGGGGATACCGGCTGATTTCGCTCAGGTACCGCTGCAGGGGATCATAGGCGACCAGATACTTATGCTCCTTGGGCAGCGTAACGGCTGCCTTAAGTGCCTCGGCCACATCCTGCACGTCCGTGTTCTCGATATCGGAATCACCGGGATCTTCGCTTAACTCAATATCTTCATCTATATTATCTTGCTGATCTTTATTCATTGCTTTCTTTCCGTCGGGTTTGCACAAGGAGTTGACTTCGGTGACCGGCTGGCTGAAATTAAGAAATGAGAGTGTCTATACGCATCCGGAGACCGAAAGTTCAATCCCCTCTGCCGATTATCGGCGCATTTTTGCCCAGTATATTTTATATGGACAAAAAATTCAATCGATGTTAATTACCCTATCTTTATATCGCCCGCATTTAAGAGGCCGTATTCAAGAATGCGCCTGTAGCTCAGCTGGATAGAGCAACGGACTTCTAATCCGTAGGTCAGGGGTTCGAATCCCTTCAGGCGCGCCACTTCTTTTCAAACAAATAAGGACTTACTGCCCTGAAGCGGTAAGTCCTTTTCTTTTCTGTTTCGCTGCAAAAAGACCCCGAAACAACGCCGGCTTAATTCCAGCCTATTATATTCAGGAACAATTTCTGGCATGTATCAATGTCCAGTATCCGAACAGGTTGACCGGATACGTTTTAATCACCTGAAGCGACATGCAGTCGATGAACCTGTCCATCGAAAACCGCGGTGAAAATCCGATCAGATTTTTGAAAGGAAGCATGACTGTTTCAAGCGTCCGTGGGAGCAGCTGCGGGTTGCTGAAATGGTTTAAAACGAATACATCGCCTCCCGGTTTGCATACCCGCTTGATTTCCGCCATCATGGCCGCAGGGTCGGGAACGACGGAGGCCACGTACATGGCGGCGACCTTGTCGAAGGCATTGTCCGCAAAACTCATCCGCTGGGCATCCATCAGGAACAGGAAGCGGCGGCACGGGTTATTGCCATTGACATACCGCCTGGCAATCTGAAGCATGTCCGGGGAAATGTCAATTCCCGTTACGGTGACCTCCTCCGGATAAAACGGCAGGGACAGACCGGTGCCGATGCCGACCTCCAGGACGCGGTCCCCGGGATTGCAGGCCATCTTGTGTATGAGCTGATGGCGGCCGTGCTCAAATATTTTTCCAAAAATACGATCATAATTCCGGGCATATCGCTTATATGCTTTGCGTACAGAGATATCATCCATATCCATTTAAACTCCAAGAATTGAAACCGAAAGTCTTACCCGGCAGCCCATTTTACCCATAACCATTTAGCAGAGGACAATCTTCTTATCGCAATTGACAAATCTCCACAATTCATTTATTCAACCCGTGTCTGTTAGCAAATATTCGTCCGGTTTAAAAGCGTTTTTATCAGCCTTTTTATGTTCAATTTAGTTACGGAGGGACCCGATGTCATATGAAAGTTTAATTTTAACGATTGATGAGAAAATTGCCACCTTAAGCTTCAATCGCCCCAAGGCGTTAAACGCATTAAACGCGCAGCTGTTAAACGAAATGGCCGGCGCCCTCGATGAAATTTCCGGCAATGAAGATATAAAGGTGCTGATTCTGACCGGGGAAGGAAAGTCATTTGTTGCCGGGGCCGATATCAGTGAACTCGCCAGGCTTAACCCGATTCAGGCCCGGCATTTCGCCGGTGCCGGACACCGGGTTATGGATCGCCTCCAGGCGATGTCGATTCCGGTCATTGCAGCGGTCAACGGCTTTGCACTTGGCGGCGGACTTGAAATGGCCCTTTCCTGTGATTTCATTTATGCCTCGGAAACGGCTAAAATCGGTCTGCCTGAAATCAACCTCGGCATTATTCCCGGTTTCGGGGGAACCCAGCGGCTTGCCCGGCTTGTCGGCAAAAACCTGGCAAAAGAACTGATCTTTACCGGAAAGATGCTTTCGGCTGAAGAAGCCGAGCGCAAGGGTATAATAAATAAGGTCGTTCCGGCGGATCAGTTGCGCGGCGAGGTTATTAAAACGGCCAGAATTATGGCAGCTAAAGGAAAAGTGGCCTTAAGCGCCGCCAAACAGTCGATCAATGACGGCCTGGACGCCGATCTTGCCACCGGGTGCGCTATCGAGATCAACGCGTTTGCCTTGTGCATGGCCAGTCCGGATGCCAAAGAAGGGACGACGGCTTTCCTCGAAAAACGCCAGCCGAATTTCAAGGGGAGTTTAAAAGGGTAACATTTCGTTTTTTTTCTTGACATTCTACTGCCAAACCGTTTAGAGATTCAGAAATTGTGCTGGTAGTGTGACATCCACACGTAAATGATGCGGGCATCTAAAGTCATGACGACAATTCATGTGACGTTGTCTGCCGGTTTTGGGAACTTTTTCTTTTTTAAAGAGTCTTCTCATGGATCGGTAGATTAAAAAAATCGGGTAAATCGATCAAGCCATGGGAAGACGCTCGCGGGGTTTCCCATGGCATTTTTGTTTTGAAGGCTGTGGGGCACCCGCCCTGCGGCCTTTTTTTTGTCAAAACAGGACACCGGATGGCGTTGTTAAAAGTCCCGTCTATTTTTTTAAAAGGAGGTTTACGAAATGATTTTCAATATCGAGTATGAAACCATGCCCCGGGAGGCGCTTGAGTCGATACAACTCAGGCGCCTCCAGGCCACTCTTTCCCGTGTTTATGCCGCAGTCCCGTTCTACCGTGCAAAATTCGACGAAAACAGCATCAAACCCGGGGATGTGAAATCCCTGGAAGACTTGCAACGCCTGCCGTTTACCACCAAGCAGGACCTGAGGGAAAATTACCCGTTCGGCATGTTTGCCGTACCCATGGACAATGTCGTCCGGATCCATGCCTCCTCGGGAACCACCGGACAGCCGACCGTCGTCGGCTATACGGCCCGCGACATCAACACCTGGGCGGAACTCATGGCCCGGGCGCTTTCCGCCGGCGGCGCCACCCGCGGCGACATCATCCACAATGCCTATGGTTACGGTCTTTTCACCGGCGGCCTGGGAGTCCATTACGGCGCAGAACGTCTTGGCGCCTCTGTTATTCCGGTTTCGGGCGGCAATACCAAACGACAGGTCATCATTATGAAAGACTTCGGCCCGACCATCCTGACGGCCACGCCGTCCTATGCCCTCCACCTTGCCGAAGCAGCCGAGGAAATGGGTGTCACGTTTAAGGACCTGAAATTCAAGTTCGGCGTTTTCGGCGCCGAACCCTGGTCTGAAAGCATGCGCCGGGAAATGGAGGAAAAACTCGGCCTGAAAGCAGTCGATATCTACGGGTTAAGCGAAGTGATCGGCCCGGGGGTTTCCGTCGAGTGCCACGAGGCCCAGAAGGGTTTGCACATGTTTGAAGACCATTTCATAGCCGAAATCATCAACCCCGAGACCGGGGAACCCCTCCCGTATGGGGAAGCCGGCGAACTGGTCATCACCTCGATCACCAAAGAGGCCTTTCCGGTCATCCGCTACCGGACCCGGGACATCACCACGCTCAATCCCGAACCCTGCGTCTGCGGCCGAACCCTTGTCCGGATGAACAAAGTCAGCGGCCGGACCGACGACATGCTCATTATCCGGGGCGTCAACGTATTTCCTTCCCAGATCGAAAGCGTGCTCATGGATATCGATGGCATAGAGCCCCATTATCAGCTTGAAGTCGATCGGAAGGACAATCTCGATACCCTGACCGTCAGGGTCGAAGTCAGTGAACAGATTTTCTCCGACGAGGTCAAGGGACTCCAGCAGCTGGAACATCGGATTAAAACGGATATAAAGGAAACGCTTGGTGTTTCAGCGGTCGTCAAACTTGCCGAAGCCAAGTCCATCGCCAGGAGTGAGGGCAAAGCCGTACGGGTCATTGACCGGCGCAAAATCTGATATGGGATCGCTTTTCGTGTGACCACTGAATTAAATGCCATTTGCAAGGAGGCAAGCCATGATCGCCGAACAAATTTCAATCTTTCTGGAGAACAAGGCCGGGCGCATTTCCGAAGTTACCGGTATCCTAAGCGATGCCGGCGTCAATATCCGGGCGCTGGCTTTGGCCGATACCTCGGACTTCGGGGTTCTGCGGCTGATTGTAAACGATAATGCCAAAGCGGAAGACGCCCTGAAGAATGGGGGGTTCACGGTTCGAAAAACCCGGGTAATCGCCGTTGAAGTAAATGACCGGCCCGGCGGCCTGCACGGCATTCTCGATTTACTCTTCAAAGCGGGAATCAATGTGGAATACATGTATGCCTTTGTTCAGCAGAGCGGGGACAACGCGGTGATGATTTTCCGTTTCGACAACCTCGACGAAGCGATTAAAATCCTTACAGAAAACGGCGTTTCCATTATCAACGGCAGCAAACTCTACACCATGTAGCTCTTGCTCTTAATCTTGCTCTTGCTCTTAATCTTAATCTTAATCGTGTTCCGGATTTTAACCCAAAACCGCTTTTTTTCACCAACCAGCAAGGAGAATGTGTCATGTGTTCCCAACGAAAATACCGTACCATTCCGCTGCTCATTGCGACGATCACCGCCGCCTGCCTGTTACTCACCTCCTCCGTTTTCGGTGAATCAAAAAAGGAGGCGTTTAAAATCGGCGGCATTTTCTCCGTTACCGGCCCGGCCTCCTTTCTGGGTGATCCGGAAAAAAAATCGATGCAGCTGGCCATTGACCAGATCAATGCCAAAGGGGGCATCGACGGGCGCCTGCTGGAAGGCATCATTTACGATACCGAAGCAGATCCATCCAAAACCGTTATGAGCGTCGGCAAGCTTATCAACAGGGATGGCGTGGTCACCATTATCGGTCCGAGCACCACCCCGACCACACTGGCGGTCATCCCGATCGTCGAACGCGCCGAACTGCCGTTCATCAGCTGTGCGGCGGGAAACAAGATTACCGAACCGGTAAAGCCCTGGGTATTTAAAACGGCCCAGAGCGATATCCAGGCGGTGACCACGATTTATCAGCACATCCAAAGCCGGAAAATTGAAAAGGTCGGTATCATCACCGTGGCCAATGCCTTCGGCGAAAGCGGCAAAGAGCAGCTTTTGGCCCAGGCTTCGAAATTCGGCATCACCGTGGTGCGCCAGGAAAGTTTCGGTACCAGTGACACCGACATGACCGCCCAGCTGACCAAAATCCGGCAGGAGAATCCCGGTGCAATCGTCTGCTGGGGGACCAACCCCGGTCCGGCAGTGGTGGCAAAAAATGTCGAGCAGCTCGGCATTGACACCCCCCTGTACCAGAGTCACGGGGTCGCCTCACCGAAATTCATCGGCCTGGCCGGATCGGCCGCCGAGGGCATCCTGCTGCCGACAGGCAAAATTCTGGTGGCCGACCTGCTGTCAGACGATGATCCGCAGAAACAGGCGCTTCTCGATTATATCACCGCGTATGAAAGCAAGTACAAGGAAACGGTTTCCGGGTTTGGCGGATATGCTTATGATGCCGTCAATCTTCTGGCAAAAGCCGCTCAGGGAACCGACGGCGACCAGAAAAAGATCCGAGATAACCTTGAAAACATTAAAAACCATGTGGGCATCAGCGGAGTGTTCAATTTCTCAGAAACCGATCACAACGGCCTGGACCCGTCCGCGTTCGTAATGGTGCGCATCAAAAACGGCACCTGGGAACTGGTTGAATAACCCATGCAAGAAATACTTCAATACCTGTTTTCCGGGATAACAAACGGCGCCATCTATGCGGTGATCGCCGTGGGGTTTTCCATGCTCTACAGTTCCACCGACCTGATCAATTTCGCCCATGGTGAATTTGTCATGCTCGGTGCGCTGGTCATGGTGACCCTGGCCGTCACTTTCGGGCTGCCCCTGCTGCCGGCGCTCTTCTTGAGCGTCCTGGTGGTGGGAGCCGCCGGAATGCTGTTCGAACGGCTCGCCATCCGGACCGTCCGGCACCCGGAACCGATCGTACTGATCATTATTACCGTGGGCGCGTCCATATTCCTGCGGGGAATCGGCATGCTGATCTGGGGCAAAGACGCTCACAGCATCCCGGCATTTTCAAGCCAGCCGCCCATTGATATTGCCGGGGCCAAGTTGTTGACCCAGAGCATCTGGATACTTGGCATCGTCATGCTGGTGACCGCCGGTTTGCACTTTTTTTATAAGAGAACACTCACCGGAAAAGCCATGGAAGCCTGTGCCATCAGCAAACGGGCGGCCTGGCTGGTGGGAATCCCGTCTAAATGGATGGTGCTGCTGGCTTTCGGGCTTTCCACCGGTATGGGGGCGGTTGCCGGCACGATTATCGCACCGATTACCATGCCCGGCTACGACATGGGCACCATGCTCGGCCTGAAAGGCTTCTGCGCGGCCATGCTCGGCGGCCTGGGAAGCCTGTGGGGCTCCATCCTGGGAGGTTTTCTGCTCGGCATCCTGGAAGCCCTCGGCGTCGGGCTGGTTTCATCGGGCTTAAAGGACGCCACCGCCTTTCTGCTGCTCCTCCTGGTCCTTTACGTCCGGACGGGCGGCATCATCTCCTCAGCCAGTGTCAAACGGTTTTAGACATGACCCCAACAAAGAAAAACGCCATTATCTATCTATCGTTTATCCTGGCCGTCACCGCCGTCGGATTATACATCGAAAACGCCTACTACCTGCAGGTGATGATTTTTATCGGGATCAATACCCTGCTGGCCCTGAGCCTGAACATGCTCATGGGGTATGCCGGTCAGATTTCACTGGGGCATGCGGCCTTCTACGGCATCGGCGCCTATACGACCGGGATCCTGACCGTCACGTACGGGCTCTCCCCGTGGCTGGCACTGCCGGCCGCGATTGCCGTTGCCATGGCAATCGCCTATGTGGTCGGCATACCGACCCTGCGCCTGTCGGGCTACTACCTGGGCATGGGAACCCTTGGATTCGGCATGATCGTGCACATCGCCCTGCGGGAATGGCAGAGTGTCACAGGAGGGGCATCCGGATTTATCGGCATCCCGCCTCTCGAACTCGGACCCATTTCCTTTACATCAACGCGGAACTATTTCTTTCTGGTCTGGGTGGTGGTTCTGTTGTCCATTATCATGTGCCGAAGGATCATCGACTCCCGGGTGGGCCGGGCGCTTCGGGCCATCCATGACGGCGAGCGCGCGGCTGCGGCCGTCGGGGTCGACACCCGGGCGCTCAAGCTGCAGATTTTCGTTTTGAGTGCCGGCATGGCCGCCCTGGCGGGTTTCCTCTATGCCCACCTGGTCTATTTCATCAGTCCGGGTACATTCAGCTTCATCATGTCGATCCGCATTGTCACCATGGTCGTAATCGGCGGCATGGCCAGCGTCTGGGGTGCGCTGCTGGGCGCATCACTGCTGACGCTGCTCCCGGAATGGCTCCACGCGTTTTCAGAATTTGAAATCTGTCTCTTATACACATCT
>JAGXHH010000103.1 GCA_024636355.1 Desulfobacteraceae bacterium
ACAGGCATTCCAGGCCGGGGACGGGCGGTTGTTCAGGCAGCAAAATAAGATACCCGAAAACGTAAACTTGATCGGCCACCTGGGGCGCCTGACCCCGGAAAAAAACCTCGAGTATCTGGTTCAGGCAGTCAAAACCTATCTCCCGAGAAACGACAACGCCCGATTCCTGATCGTTGGCGGTGGCCCCAGCATGGAGGATATTCAAGACGTTTTTGCAGATGCCGGTTTAGACGACCGGCTCATTATGACAGGCAAAAAAACGGGAAAAGAGCTCCTCGACGCGTATGCGGCAATGGACCTGTTCGTCTTCTCATCGAAATCGGAAACCCAGGGCCTGGTGCTGGTCGAAGCCATGGCAGCCGAAACCCCGGTAATCGCACTTGACGCCTCCGGAGTGCGCGAAGTGGTAGAAGACAATAAAAACGGTCGACTGCTGCCTGCCGATGCCCCCGCAGATGATTTTGCCGATGCCATTGACATATTTTTTTCAAATCCGGATTCCATTCGCCATTTCCAGGCCAATGCGCTGGAGACCGCACGGCAGTTTGACCGGATGAAGTGTGTGCATAAACTGGTCGATCTATATGAAACGGCACTTTTGAGTGCACCGAAACCAACGGACGAATTCACATATGTTGTCAGTTCCCTGGATAACCTGGTGCAATCTTTGCGGACGGAATGGGAATTGTTGAGCGGAAAGATTTCGGCTGTTGCGGAATCGTTTCAATTTGAGGAAAAAGACGAAAATTCCGAAAAAGCATCAATCCCGTCGAAATGATCCGGCCAATCCGGATCGCCGGACTTTTATTTTTTATTTTATTGTCGAACATGCTAAAAATTCTTTGTGGATATCGGACTACGTGATTTTAATGCCCTGAAAGGGCATCACATAACAGCCCGGGGCAACGCCCCGGGAAAGAACAGCCAAGGAAAAGGAGCCCTGAAAGGGCGAGACAATTCTCAGTCTCTATGTATCGCCCTTTCAGGGCTCCTCTGATTCTTTTCATCTTTTCCCGGGGCGCTGCCCCAGGCTGATATGTCCAACCCCTTCGGGGTTAATATGATCTACAACTTGGAGCATTCTCCATATCCAGGAAATCTTTTACACCTTAGCCCGTGCAGATACCCATTAAACGTTTTCTCTTGATCAGCAAAACGGAATTCATATGAAAAAATCGTTTGTATACGGACCGGTTCCGTCCCGGCGCCTGGGGTTGTCGCTCGGGGTCGATATCGTGCCTTACAAGAAGTGTCCTCTTGACTGCATATACTGTCAGATCGGCCGGACGCCCGAAACCTCGATCGACCGACAGGTCTATATTCCCGCAGATCGCATATTGACCGATGTGCGCGAGAAGTTGTCAAACGGCATCGATGCGGATCATATCTCACTGGGCGGCTCCGGAGAGCCGACGTTAAACAGTGATATCGGAACGATCATACGGCAGATCAAGGAGATCAGCGCCATACCGGTAGCGGTTTTGACCAACGGGGCGCTGCTGGGCGACCCGGAAGTGCGAAACGCGCTGTCGGCGGCCGACGTGGTGCTGCCGTCCCTCGATGCCCCCGACGAAGCAGTCTTTCAACGCATCAACCGACCGCACCCGGAAATTTCATTTGCAGCGCTGGTTGACGGGCTTATTGCTTTTCGGAAAGAGTATTCCGGTCAGATCTGGCTGGAAATCTTTTTCATAGACGGGTTTAACACAGCGGATGATCACTTGCAGGGCTTTCGGAAGCTGATAGATCGAATTGCTCCGGACAAAGTGCACCTGAATACCGCCATCCGGCCGACGGCCGAAGATTATGCGGGGCAGGTGCCGGAAAAAATTCTCGAGGCATTTGTGGAGGTATTAGGCGAGCGTGCTGAGGTGATCGCCGATTTTCCCCGGGAGCAGCGCCACCGCGTCCGTCGCGACCTTATCGACGAAGATGTGCTCGGAATGCTCTCCCGTCGTCCCTGCACCATCAAGGATATCGCCGCAGGACTTAAAATTCCCGAGGCCGAGCTCATCGCGCATGTGCAGGACCTGGTAGACAGAAAGGTGGTTCAAAAACGGCACATCGGCGATCGGATTTATTACTCGGGAAACTAAAGGATGCGGGGCATCCGTGGGTAGCATCCGTGGGTGGCATCCGGAATAACCGGCTGATGCCTTCAATCCCGATAAATCGTGACGCTTACATTCTTTCTGCCCCACTGCAATGCGCGGTTGTGGGAACTGTAGTACAGGTCGAGGCGAGTGGGTCCCTTTATCGCACCGCCGCGGTCTTCCACGACCCCATAGCCCCAGCCGGGGATGTACATGCGGGTTCCGAACGGATGATATCGGGTGTCGGCGGCAATGGTGCCGTCGCGGGGGAGCAGGAGCCATGGAAAAAAGACGATGCGGACCGGAATCATCCAGGGATGGGTAAGGCTGTCGACCGATATCAGCCCGGGTTGCGGTTCGTGCGGTTTGGTCCCGCTGGCTGTCAGTCCGGAGTATGAAGCCCCCTTGTTCGGGCCGGCGGCAATGTTTCTATTCCAGAAATCAAGTTTCAGACATTTCCAGGTTCCCCGTTCCCAACCGCAGCACTGACCGCAATTGCAGTACCCGGTAACTTCCATGTTCCGCATGGTTTTTGCTGTGCCGCACCCGATGCAGAATGACGTCAGCAGCAGGATCAGGGCCATTTTTCCGAATTTGCAGACTTCGTCTAAGTTGCGCATAAAGCTTTCACAGATGAGAAGTTAAACGTCAATGCGGTTCTTCGAAGTACTGCACGCGATAGGTATGTACGAAGAGATCGCCTTTTTTCCATTCATTGGCCGGCAGACCGGCTTTCAGGCACAAGTTCTGGAGAAACATCTGTTTGTCGGGAAGCTGTTCCCAGACCTGGGGGAGGAATGTGGAACTGTGAATCCCTTTTCGGATGATCAAACCGTCGACATCCGGTACGATTTTGGAGAGCAGGTCATTCGCACCCTTGTATTCCAGGGGTTCGGGCTCCGTCAGCAGGCTGATTTCGATCTGCACTTTTTTAAATTCTTCGGGTGAAAGAGGGGCAAAGCGCGGGTCATGGAAAGCGGCATTGACCGCATTTGCACGGATACCATCGGCCAGCGGCTTATCCGGATTCAGATTGCCAATACACCCCCGGAGTTGATTGTTTAATTTTAATGTGACAAATGTCCCACGGGGCACCAGGAGGGTGTCGTCCCGGAAAATCGATTCCAGATCGATTTCGGAATCATAATGTATTTTCAACCGGTCCGCTATTGTTTTCCGGGCGAGTTCCAGGAGGATTCTCCCCTTTTCTTCACTAAAATGTTCCTTTTGTTTCTCAATTTCCATTTGATTCTCCAAAACAGATAAGACCCCGGTTTACTGCAACCGGTATGAATTCATGGATGCTTTTTTCTGACAATTAAGGACGATGGAGTTGTACGAGTAAAACTATTTGTCGTAACGTTGTTCTTCAATTATAATGTGCTGATATAAGAAAAACCCCGGTCAATTCTGCATGTTGTGCGCAGATGGCAAACGGTTCACGGAAAAAATACACGGCCGCCCGATGGCTGTCAAACGAAAACAGGGAAGCGGTAAACGTCGAACAGGTAAACTATTTTGTAACTATTCAGCCAACCCAGCAGGGCGGACACACAGGTCCGCCCCTACGGATGACCAGCAGTATTGTAGGGGCGGACCTGCGTGTCCGCCCTGGTTCCAAGTACCATGAAGAGCATGAAGAGCATGAAGAACATGAGGAAAGAAACTTTCAATGGAGGCGCATAGTATGATCGTTCTGGGTCTGACAGACATTCACGGGCAGATCGGCAGGATTGACCGCCTGCAAGAAGAACTTGCGGCAGCCGATATTGTTGCTCTCGTTGGGGACATCACCAACTTCGGCCGGGCGGCGGATGTGGCGCAGGTCCTTGGCCTGGTTCGAAAGCATGCCGGTAAGATTATGGCGGTATCCGGCAACTGCGACTACCCGGAAGTCGAACAGGAACTCGATCGTCAAAACGTCAACCTGCACGCCAGGGGTGAACTTTGGGACGGACTGGGTTTTATCGGACTCGGCGGTTCCCTGACCACGCCCTTTAAAACCCCGAACGAGTACAGTGAAGGCGATCTGGCAGGATTTCTCGATCGGGCAAAAAAAGAAGTGCCCCCGGAAGCGCCAATGGTACTCATCGCGCATCAGCCGCCTAAGCATACGAACTGCGACCGGCTGCGCACCGGTGACCATGTGGGGAGCACGGCGGTCCGATCGTTTATCGAAAAACATCAGCCACTGGTCTGCTTTACCGGCCACATCCACGAATCGGTCGGCACCGACCGGATCGGAATGACCCGTATCGTGAATCCCGGCCAACTGGGGCAGGGACGGTATGCCTACGCAAAAATCGAAGGAGACCGGGTAACCGTGGAAATCCGCGAGTTCTGATAAAAAAGTATCCAGAATACAGGAGCCAGGAGCCAGAAGGTATTCAGAAGTCGCTTCGCTCCGGCATAATTTTTATCCTGGTTAAGCCGAAGGCGAATCCTTATTCTGGCTTCTGAATTCTGACTCCTGGATTCCCTGTTTGATGCATCCAGGTATAGCCCTTTGCCTCTGAATAAAAAAAAAGGCCGGACACCCGCTGAAGGGAATCCGGCCTTTTTGTATTCTGTATTGTGTCTGTCTGCTGCCGTTTACCGCGATGGTCCCGGGATATCAATGCTGCCGCACGTGTTGGAACCGCACGTTTTCGTCGAAATCTTGGGGGCCGGCGCTCCTTTTGCGGCGCCCATGGTGTAGCTCACACGGCTGAGCACCCGCTCAAGCACTTCCCCGTCGCAGGCGTCACATTTCATTTCCACTCCGTCCGACTCGCTGATTTTCACGATCATTTCCTGGACGTTGCCGCACTTGGCACACCGGAATTCATATATAGGCATTTTTTTATCCTCCCTGGAAAATATTTATTCAAGAAAAGGTTACATACCAGACACGTTGACCGGTGTCAATCCGGATCGGGTTTTCGGGCACCGATGCCCGGATTCCGGAAATGCCCGGGCAACTGGTTCAGGTCGGTGATGTAAAGGTCGGGCACCAGATCAATACAGCACGAATCATCAGACCTCAGCCGAAGAGAACGGGCATCTCCTGAGAACAGGGCAGTCTGGAATCCCACTGCCCGGGCGGCGCAGATGTCGTTTCGCATGTCGTTTCCGATGTAGAGCGTATTTTCAGGGAAAATCTGCCGGCTCCTTAACCTTTTTGCCGCCGCGTCGAACAGCATGGGTGATGGTTTGGCCCGGCCGAAAACATAGGAATAGACAATCAGCTCCGGATGGAATCCCAGATTTTCCGGCAGGGCGCCGCAGAAATAATGGAAAAGAAGCGGCGTGTAGAACTGGGCGTTGGAAATAATGCCGATTGTCAGCCCGGCATCCCTGGATGCCGTTATCAGACGGTTCAAGTGGGGCATCGGCCAGACCGGATTGACGATAAGTTCAAAGCCCAGGGCAAATCGCCGGACCTTTTCCGTTTCGTTTATGCCGAGCACCTCCGACCAGACCCGGTCGATTTTAATTTCCGGATAATCGATGCCGCGGGATTTTAATCGGGCATGTTCAGTGCGAATTGCATCGAAGAACGTCCGGGTAAGCGTTTCAGATGAACATTCCAGCCGTGGGATCGGAGCAGTTCTTCAAGCGCGGGAATGGATCCGGCCGTCTTATCCGCCGTCCCGATGCCGCCGGAACCGCTGATAAAAAGTGTTCCATAAACATCGAAGAGGACCGCCCGGACCGGTTCCTTCAGGCGTCCGGAAG
>JAGXHH010000104.1 GCA_024636355.1 Desulfobacteraceae bacterium
AGATGTGTATAAGAGACAGGTATTTCGGAGCGGCCGGGAAAAAAACATCGAGTTCAGTTTCTGGGGCCTGTTCGGAAAACGCTATTTCTGGGGGCGGATCACTCCGGAATTTGATCGAAACGGCCGCGTCGAAACCGTGATGATGGTTGCCAGGGATATTACGGAACGCAAGCAGGCCGAGGAACATATCCGGTACGTCAGCTTCCACGACAGCGTCACCGGCCTTTACAACCGGGCCTACTTCGAAGAAGAGGTCGGGCGGCTCGATTCCGACCGCCTGCTGCCGGTCAGTTTCATCATGGGCGATGTCAACAACCTCAAGCTGGTTAACGACACGTTCGGCCACCACGAAGGCGATCGGCTGCTCAAGGCGATCGCCCACATTCTCCGGGAAGCCAGTCGTGAAGAAGACATTATCGCCCGCTGGGGGGGAGATGAATTTGCCGTGATTCTGCCGGGAACGGATGTGGAAACCGCCCGGGCGATCTGCTCCCGGATAAAAGAAATCGCCGGCAGGCACGACAAAACCGTCATTCGGCCGAGCATCGCCCTCGGAGCGGCCGCCAAAACCGATGCGGAGCAGAATATCTACCGGACCATCATGGAAGCCGAAGCGCACATGTACGACAACAAGCTGGCCGAAAGCCGGCAGAACCAGGAACTGGTCATCTCATCGTTTATGGAAAGAATCCGGGAAAACTGGCCGGATGCAGACCAGCATATATCCCGGGCGCGCAAGCTGGCAGACAAGTTCGGACAGGCGATTGGGCTCAATAGTAGCCAGATGGAGGATATCGACCTGATCATCCGGTTTCACGATATCGGAAAAGCGGTACTCCCCGATGAACTGCTCCGGAAACCCGGACGGCTGAACCGCAAAGAATGGGAAACAGTCAAGCGTCATCCGGAAGCCGGATTCCGGATCGTCAAGACGTTTGCCGAAACCGCCAGAATCTCCGACGAAATCCTGGCCCAGCGGGAACGGTGGGACGGCACCGGATACCCGAGAGGGCTGCAGGGAGAACAGATCCCCTATCTCGCCCGCGTCATGTCGATTTTAGACGTCTACGATATAATGACCCACGAGCGCCCCTATGAACGAATTTTTACCAGTGATGAAGCCGTCGATGTCATCCGGCAGGATGCAGGCAAACACTTCGACCCCAGCCTCGTCGAGAAATTCATAGATTCAGTGTCCGTCTAAGGGGGACTAATCTTGCTCTTGCTCTTGCTCTTAATCTTAATCTTGTCGTTTCCTGACCAAACCCGTTGTCTCCATGGGAGCGGGGCGTTGGGATGTGAATCTCCGGACCCCTGGTCCGGAGAACCGGGCGGGGGTTCTCCCCGCCCGGGGGCGATTCGTGAATCGCCCCTACGAATGACCATTTTACAACGCCCTCACGTTGTAGGGGCGATTCACGAATCGCCCTTCTCGCTGGAGCGAACCGAATAACCAAATTCTTTTCATGGGGGAGTGCCGGTCCCGGTCCTGCCTAGTTTATTACTGAAAAAAGACTAACAGCCATTTTGCAATCATCTCGCCTCCCACAGAGTAAGTGAGGAGAACCCCTTTTGCTTCCGAAGGCAGGAGATGTGTCGGTTTATCGATCATGTAGTTTAAATTTTAGTTTAAAAACAATTATTTAAATGCCTGATCGTAAACGGGTTTCTATCATATTGTTATATGGAAAAGAAATAAACGCATTTCCATACAAGTCATTTTTCAGTTTACTTTTTTATCATTTCCATTATCCTCTGCAGCAAATTTAAACCAAAAATGATGCACTCGTAA
The DNA here is from genome assembly GCA_024636355.1 of Desulfobacteraceae bacterium. Taxonomy (GTDB): domain Bacteria; phylum Desulfobacterota; class Desulfobacteria; order Desulfobacterales; family Desulfosalsimonadaceae; genus JAGXHH01. The sequence continues at coordinate 1,793 of JAGXHH010000104.1, forward strand.
AAAGTTCCGTGATCGGTAACGGATGCCCAAATCTGAAAATGGCTGTTTGGGAACTATTGCAATGAGAGGTTAATGGGCAATGAGGAACGTCAAACCGGTTGTTGCCGCTGCTCTTTCGGTTTTGCTCGTCATATCGTCGGGTTGTGCCATATCCGGAATGCATGGGAAGAACCCGTCCTCCGAACGGATGGGCTTTGAAACTGCAGCCCGGCAGAGAGTTCAGGATCAGAAGCAAATTGAGCGCTATAAAAAGGAACTGTCAAAGTTAACCGCTTTGATAAGACGGCTTCAGGAAAGAGATTCGTTGCTTTCTGCAGAAATAATAGATTTAAAGCGGACGAACGCAAGGTGCAAAAATCTTCTGGATCTTCAGGATCGCGTCCTGCAATTGCTCGACGACAAGAACAATACGGTCAGGACCCTGCTGAAGGAAGAAGCCGTGAAACTGAATCTTCCCACAAGACATCCTGACGGCGAGCGGACCTACTGCAGTTTTTCCGAATCGGATCTGTTTGATCACGGCAGTACAAAAATCCATGCCAAAGGCCGTAAATTGTTGACCTCGCTGTCTGATGAACTGAAAACCGACAGGGTAAAGTCGCTGGTAATTGAAAATAATCCCTGCCGGGCGATAAACGAATCGTCTGATTTTCTTTCGGCTGAATGCAGCCTTTCGGCCGCACGAGCGACCGCAGTGGCGAAGTTTTTTTCTTCCGGGTTGAACCCGGCGGCCGGTCAGGTTTCTTTCGGCGCCGTTATTTCGCTCGATCCTGATATGCCGGACCCGGAATTGGATATCCATGATAATCCTGAACGCAGAATCGATGTTGTCCTCGAACTGTCGCAATAAGAAAGAGATACCCATGATTTCCAATGCCCGAATGCGTCCTTCAAAAATAAACCCGTCATGAATATATTGAGATCCGGTGAAAAAGCGGAGGCGCATCGGACGCCAGGGCCAAACCGGCTGAAAACCCGTATTCAGCGCCGGTTGTTCCTGAGACTTGTAATCGGCGGAATCCTTATTTCAGCCATTCTTTCCGTGGTCGTTTACACCAGCGAACGGCAACGGATAAGCGGGGAAGTCATTGAGAGGGCTAACCACGGCGCTCAGCGTTTCAATGAACAGATCGCGTCAATCCTGAATTCGCCCGGTTTGTCGGAAAAAGCCAATCTGCAGACAAAACTCAACATCCTTTTCATCGCTGCCAGTCGGCTGCAGGAAACCGGACGCTTCGTATTTATCGGCATCTATGACCCGGAAAACCTGGCGATCGCCTCCGTGATGGATCAGGATTATCCCAGGGCCGTGCAGGTGCAGGCAATGGCAGACGGCGCTCCCCGCTCCGCATTGACGCGCTCCCGTCCCGTGGCCGCAATTCGCTCGATCGACGGCGCTCCCCACATCTACATGTCGTTTCCGCTGATCAACACAAAGGGTAATGTGGCCGCTTACGGCGAGGCGGTTTATGCGGTTTCAGCCGAAACCGTTCGTGAGGTTGAAAAACAGATACTCCAAGCCATTTTAATGGTGATCGCCATCGTCATGGGGACGACCCTGCTGCTCTATCCCCTTATCGCATTGCTGATGAGTCGACAGGCCCGTCTGGCGGCAGGTCTTCTGGAGGCAAACCTGGAAACATTGCGGGTGCTTGGAAGCGCCGTGGCCAAGCGGGACAGTGAAACGGACCTGCACAATTACCGGGTAACGATTTACGCCGTACGCCTGGCAGAAGCGTTGAACCTGGATGCACCCGCCATTCGCGGCCTTATTAAAGGCGCGTTTCTCCATGATGTGGGCAAGATCGGCGTGAGCGACACGATTCTGCTCAACCCGGGTTCGCTTACGGATTCCGAATACAATTTGATGAAACAACACGTCCGGCACGGCCTCGATATCATAAACAGTTCCGCGTGGCTCATCGATGCCGCAGACGTTGTCGGCTACCATCACGAATGGTATAAAGGCGGTGGGTATCCCTTTGGACTGCGCGGTGACAATATCCCGCTCAATGCCCGGATATTTGCCATTGCCGACGTATTCGATGCACTGACATCCAAAAGACCCTATAAGGAATCTTATGATCTGGAAAAAACACTCGCATTGATGAACGATATGCGAGACGTTCATTTTGATCCTGAAATACTCGACGACTTCTTTGTCATTGCGGAGATTCTTTACCGGGAGCTGACGTTTGCAGGAGAGGCCGAACTCCGGAAAGCACTGGATGCCATTATCCGAAAATATTTCAATGATGATATCACGGCATTGTTTTTCTCATCGGCAAAGCGGAAACGTAAATGTTCGATCCCTCTTTTCCGGCACCTGTTTCGGAGTCGCCCTGCGAAACTGTCCTGCCGGCAAAAACAGGAACATGAGCCTGTAGCGTATGGGTCCCTCCAGTAATCCTATTTGGATTGACATCCCCCCCGACCGATGCAATAAATGCCAACATGTAATTGAAGATTAAGGTTATCCGGTTCGCTCCAGTTGGACTTTTTCGTGCTCAGTCCCGCTTGCGGGACGGTGCTCGTGCTCGTAATCGTAATCGAACATAAAATCCGATTACGAGCACGATTACGCGCACGAGCACGAGGAAAAGCGCCGAGAAGAATTTCGGGACTCTTTCTTTACTGGAGTTTTCCCGATATCCAAATTATAAAATTCAGGATATCAAGATATGAATCGCTCCGCCCTGAAGCTGGTTGTCACAGTTGTTGCTGTCGCCCTGGTCGCCTGGTTCGGCTGGACGGTTTTCGATCGGATTGCAGAAACGAAAAATCCGGCTGGAAGGCAAAAGGGGCCGCGAGCCGTGCCCGTGGAAGTTGCACCGATCGAACGGGGGGAAATTGAACTGCGGCGCACCTTTTCCGGAACCCTCGAAGCGGCCGCCAAATTTGTCGTCGCCCCCAAGGTCAGCGGCCGGATCGAACGGCTGACGATTGATCTTTCCGATGCGGTATCTCGCGGCCAGGTGGTGGCCGAGCTCGACAATGCCGAATACGTCCAGGCCGTCTCCCAGGCCGAAGCTGACTTGGCCGTGGCCCGGGCCAATTATTCCGAGGCGAAAAGCGCGGCTGAAATTGCCTCCCGGCAACTGTCCCGGGTAAAGACCCTGCTTGACCGCGGCGTGGCCTCCGAGGCGCAGTTCGATACCGCACGGGCCGAGGAGCTGGCCAAAAAATCCCGGCTGGAGGTCGCCGGAGCCCAGGTCACCCGGGCGGAGGCCGCCGTGGAGACCGCACGGATCCGGCTCGGTTACACCCGGATCACCGCGGACTGGACCGGCGGCAATCCGCAGCGGATTGTCGCTGAGCGATTCATTGACGAGGGGCAGACCGTTTCGGCAAACACCCCGCTCCTGGCCATTGTCGAACTCGATCCGGTCATCGGGGTGATTTTTGTCACCGAAAAAGATTACTCCCGGCTGCAAGCCGGTCAGTATGTCCGGCTCACCACCGACGCCTGGCCGGATACGCGTTTTGAAGGCCGGATCTCCCGCATCTCCCCCATTTTCCGGCAGGCCACCCGGCAGGCCAGGGTCGAGCTGGTGGTCGACAACCCCGACCACCGGCTGAAGCCCGGCATGTTTGTCCGGGCCACCATAACGCTCGACCGGATTGCCGATGCCGTCATCGTCCCCCGGGAGGCCATCACCCGCCGGGACGACCGGACCGGGGTGTTCGTGGTCGCAGATGACGGAAAAACGGTTTCCTGGCGGGAAGTGCGCACGGGGATCCGCGAGGGCGATCGTCTGCAGGTGGAGGGAAGCGACCTTGCCGGCCGGGTGGTCACCCTGGGCCAGCAGCTGTTGGATGACGGATCGACCATCACCATACCGGGTGAAGACGGCCGGACCGTTTCCGAATCCGATTCCCCGGCCGGGAAGGCGGCCGACCTATGAAACTGCCGGGTTTCAGCGTCCGGCGCCCGATATTCACCACCATGGTCACCCTGATCGTGGTGATCATCGGGGCCGTTTCCCTGAGCCGCCTCCAGATCGACCTGCTCCCCGAAATCGAATTGCCGACCCTGACCATCCGCACCGGATACGAGGGGGCGAGCCCCGAGGTGATGGAACGGCTGGTCACCCGGATTATCGAAGAGGTCGTGGCCACGGTCCCGGGTGTGGAGGAGATGACGTCCCAGTCGTCAGAAGGTGACAGCCCCGTCCGGGTAACTTTCGCCTGGGGAACCGACATCGACACCGCCGCTTTAGATGTCCAGTCGAAGCTCGAAGATGAAATAAACGAGCTTCCCGACGATATCGTCCGCCCCGGCATACGCAAATTCGACATCGCCAGCTTCCCTGTGGTCCTGCTCGGCATATCGAGCAAGCTTGATCCCGTGGAACTCACCGAACTGATCGAAAACCAGATCCGCTACCGGTTCTCCCGCGTGCCGGGAGTCGCCCAGGTCGATCTCTGGGGCGGCTTTGACCGGGAGGTCCGCATCGCGCTTGATCCCGAGCGGATCAAGGCGCTGGGGCTTCCCCTCGACCGGGTGATCGAGTCGATCCGGGATGCCAATCTCGACCTTCCGGCCGGCCGGATCGAACAGGGGCGTTATGAGGTCACCCTGCGGGCACCGGCCGAATTTCAGAGCCTCGCACAGATCCGGGATACGGTGATCGTGAACCGGGACGGTGCTGCCGTTACCCTGGGCCAGGTCGCAGAAGTCAAGGATACCTATCAGAAGCTGTCCCGTATGGTCCGGGTCAACGGTGAACGGGGCATCCGGGTGGCCATCCGCAAACAGGCCGATGCGAACACGGTGGAGGTCTCCAAGGCGATCCTGGCCGAAATCGATGCGGCCAACGCGGCGTACCCCCAGATCAATGTCGTGCCGGTCATAAACCAGGGCAATTTCATCGAGCGCTCCATTTCCAATGTGGCCCGGTCGGTCATGTACGGCGGGGGACTGGCCATTCTCGTCCTCCTGTTTTTTTTGCGGAACATCCGGAGCACCCTGGTGATTTCCCTGGCCATTCCGATCTCGATTGTCGCCACCTTCGCCCTGGTCTATTTCGGCGGCCTGACCTTAAACCTCATGACCCTGGGCGGCCTTGCCCTGGGGGTGGGGATGATGGTCGACAGCTCCATCGTGGTCCTGGAAAATATTTTCCGGCGGCGCGACGAAAACCGGGAAACGCCTGCGGCCGCATCGGTTGAAGGCGCCCGGGAAGTCGCACCGGCCATCGTTGCCAGCACCATAACCACCCTGGTGATTTTCCTCCCCCTGGTGTTTATCCGGGGGGTTACCGGCATTCTGTTCAAGGAGCTGGCCTACGTCATCATCTTTTCGCTGATCTGCTCCCTGATGGTCGCCCTCAGCCTGGTGCCGATGCTCGCCTCCCGTCTGGTCAAAAGCCATGAACCGGGCGAAAAATCCCGGTGGCCCGTATTCGACCGTTTTTTTTCCGTTTCGGAACGCTGGTTAAACGGCCTCACCGACGGGTATCGCAACTTGCTCCGCCGGGTGCTCGACCACCGGCCGGCCACCGTCTTTTTCGCCGTGGCGGTCCTTGGGGCAAGCCTTCTCCTGCTGCCGCTGATCGGCACGGAATTTCTCCCGCCCAGCGATGAAGGAGAAGTCCGGATCACCGGGGAGATGGAAATCGGCACCCGCCTGGAACTCATTGACCGGCAGGCCCGGAAAATGGAAAAAATTGTCTATGACGCCGTGCCCGAGGCCGTCTCCACGATGGCCAGCGCCGGAGCGGGCGGATACCAGTCCCGGGGTATCTCCACAGCAGAAATGCGCCTTTCCCTGGTCCCCTCGTCCGAAAGGGACCGGTCCAACATCGAGATTGCCGATGACCTGCGGCAGCGCCTGGAAGGAAAAATTCCCGGAATGCAAATCCGTACCCGCGCCCCCCAGGGACAATTCCTCCTCGAACGAATCCTGGGCGGCGACGAAGGGTTGACCGTGGAAATCCGGGGCTTTGAGCTGGAAATCCTCGATGCCCTGGCCCGGCAGGCGGCGGATGCCATCGCGGACGTCGACGGCATTACCGATATCCAGACCAGCAAGGAAGCCGGCATGCCCCAGGAGTCGATCCGGGTGGACCGGAATAAGATCGCCGATATGGGGTTGAGCGCCCGGGACATCACCCGGGCCATCGAAACCGCCGTGGCCGGATCGAACGCCGGGGAATACAGGGCCGGCAGCAATTCCTACCGGATATTCGTCCAGCTGGCAGATGCGGAAAAACGCTCCATTGATGAAATCCTCGACCTGACCCTGACCGCGGCTTCCGGTGAACAGGTGGTCCTGCGAAACCTGGTCACCACCGAATCCGGCTTCGGACCCATCGTAATCGACCGCAAGGACCAGCAGCGCCTGGTCACTGTCAGTGCCAACGTCTCGGGCCGGGATCTCGGCTCGGTGGCCGCGGAAGTCCAGGAACGGCTTGGCGGGATTGCCCGCCCAATCGGCTATGACCTGTTTGTCGCCGGCACCTTCGAAGAACAGCAGGAAGCGTTTGGCGAACTCATCGTCTCACTCATCCTGGCCCTGATCCTGGTTTACATGGTGCTCGCCTGCCAGTACGAATCGCTCCGCGACCCCCTGGTGGTAATGCTCTCCGTCCCCCTGGCCATAGTAGGCGTGCTGATCACGCTGTTTCTGACCCGCACCACCTTCAACGTCCAGTCGTATATCGGCTGCATCATGCTCGGCGGCATCGTGGTCAACAACGCCATTTTGCTGGTCGACCAGGCCGGACAACTCAGCCGGGGCGGCATGGGAATCCGGGAATCGGTCGTGGAAGCCGGCCGCCGGCGCCTGCGCCCGATCCTGATGACCACCCTGACCACCATCCTCGGCCTGCTCCCCCTGGCCTTCGGCATCGGCGAAGGCGCCGACGCCCAGGCCCCGCTGGCGCGCGCCGTCATCGGCGGCCTGACCGGCTCGACCCTGATCACCCTGATCCTCATCCCGGTGGTCTACACCCTGTTTCACCCGGAACCGAAGGCCCAGCAATAAATGCATCTGGTTTTTTCTTAATCTTGCTCTTGCTCTTGCTCTTAATCTTAATCTTGCTCGTAATCGTGCTCGTGCTCTTAATCTTAATCTTGTTTCCGCCTGTTGATGTACGCGTGTGAACTTTCCTTGAAGACGGCAAAATGGTGCAATCCCCCTTTGAAGGGGGATTTAAAACACTACCCGCTTCGAAAAAGGTGAACAGGGGGATGTTCTCCCGGCTGACAGTAACCAGATAGTTGAACCAAAATTGCCCAAAGGTTTTGAATGATCGGAAAACTAAACCAGAAAATCATCACAATGAAAAAACCGATCCGCCTGTTCCTGGCCCTCATTCTGCTTCTGTCCGCCGCCGGCTGCGCCACCGTGGACCAATGGGACGTATTCCAGCCGGATTACGAGAAAAAATTGCGCCAATCGGACATCCGCCCCATCGACATCCCTAATGCCGTCACTCCGGAAATGGCCGTACCGCCCGCCATCGAGATGCCGCCGGCCGGGGAGCCGATGGCGCTGTCGGTGGAAGAAACGGTCATGCTGTCGCTTCGCCACAACCGCGACCTGCACATCCGGGAACTCAACCCGGTGATTGCCGGAACCTTTGAAATGATCGATCGCGGGATCTTCGACCCGGAAGTCTTCGCCCGCATTGAATACGACCGGGTGCGGGCCCTGGAAACCTCCCGGGCAACCGGCGAGCAGTTCGGTTCCAAAACAACCGACACCTATTCCGCTGCCGGCATCCGGCAGGCGCTGCCGACCGGCACCGACCTGGAATTCAGTGTCGAGCAGGAGCGCAACCGTTCCAACCGGACCCCGGAACAGCAGGACGCCCGGCTGGGACTCAGCATCACCCAGTCTCTGCTGCGCGGCTTCGGCCCCGCGGTGAACATGGTCAGCATCCGGCAGGCTGAAATCGGCCATGCCGCCAGTCTCTACGAACTGCGGGGGTACACCGAAGCGCTCGTGGCCGACACGGAAATCGCCTACTGGCTCTACGTGCTGGCCGCACAGGAAATTGCCATCTTCGAAAACGGACTCGACGTCGCCCGGAAGCAGCGCGATGAAATCGAGCAGCGAATCGATGTCGGCCTCCTGCCGAGAACCGAAGCCGCCGCCGCCCGCGCCGAAGTCGCCCTCCGGGAACAGGGATTAATCGATGCCCGGAGCCTGCTTGAAGCCCGCCGCCTGCGCCTCGTCCGCCTGATCGGCCCCGGTCCCGCCGGTGAGCTGGATCTTAAAGTTCAGGCCACCACCGACCCGGCAATCGATCCCGAACCGATCAACGACCTGGCCCAGCGGCTCCTGCTGGCCGAACAGGCGCGCCCCGACATGAACGAGGCCCGCCTTCGCCTGAGACAGGACCGGCTCGAAGTCATCGCCACGAAAAACGGCCTGCTTCCCCGGCTGGAACTGTTTGCCGCCCTGGGACAGACCGGCTATGCCGATACCTTTTTCCACTCTTTCCGGGAACTCGACGGCGACACCTATGACCTTTCCGCCGGCATCCGCTTCAGTCATTTCATCGGCAACCGCACCGCCGAAGCCCGGGATCTCGCCGCCCGCGCCACCCGCCGCCAGTCCGCCGAAGCCGTCGCCAACCTTCTCCAGATCGTCCGCCTCGACGTCCGCCTGGCCGCAAACGAAGTCGAGCGCGCCCGCCGCCAGATCACCGCCACCGCCGCCACCCGCTCCCTCCAGGAGCAAACCCTTGCTGCCGAAGAAGAACGCTTCGAAGTCGGCGCCAGCACGTCGCTTCTCGTCGCCCAGGCCCAGCGCGACCTCCTCGCCATCCAGATCGCCGAAGTCGAAGCCATCGTCAACTACCGCATCGCCCTGGTCGAACTCTACCTCGCCGAAGGCAGCCTCTTAGAACGCCGGGGCGTCCGGCTGGCCGCGGAATAACATAGGATGTGCTGAACGAAGAGAAGCGCATCGTTTGCATTGGCGATTTCACATGCAAATCGTGGATGAACGTTGGATGGCCCCCTTGTAGGGGCGGACCTGCGTGTCCGCCCTTGTTGACTATATGCACTAAGGTCAAGGGCAGACGTGCCCCCGCTTGCCATCTTCTGACTGGGGATTGAAAATGAAGATCCATAAAGAAAATCCGCTTCAAATAGGATGCGCTGAACGAAGAGAAGCGCATCGTTGGCATTGCTTTGATGAAAAGGCGTTTCTATAATGGAAATGTTCAATATCCCTATTGGACATTGTCAATCCAATCGCAACAAGTTTTTAGAATCCTGAAAATCACGGGAGAAACAATTCATGCGCCAGAACAAAGCGGTGTTTCTCGACAGGGACGGCACGATCATAGAGGATCGGGGCGATCTCGGAGATCCCGGCCAGGTGACGTTTATCAACAACTGCATAGACGCTTTACGCTCCCTGCAGCAGGAATATTTGCTGTTTATCGTCACAAATCAGTCCGGCATTGCAAAGGGGAACCTGAGCCATGAAGACGTAAAGGCGGTAAATGATTTTGTCGTCGAATCCCTGTCCGGAGCGGGGGTAAAGATTACAGCGGTATATACGTGTCCGCATGCGCGGGCAGACGACTGCGAATGCATCAAGCCCAAGACCCACTTCCTTGAAAACGCCGCCCGCGATTATGCCATTGAACTTTCGCGCTCCTTTGTCATCGGCGACCATCCCCACGATTATCAACTGGCGGAAAATGCAGGCGCCCGCGGCATCTATGTTCTGACGGGCCACGGAAGAAAGCATTTCAATGAATTGTCAACAGATGCAGTTGTCGCCGAGGACCTTGGAAAGGCTGCACAGAAGATTTTGGTTCGTGGCGATAAAACATGAAGGATTCATGAAGGGGGTGGAAGAACCGACCCGAATCAGGTAGTAGGGGATCATTCAGATTTGATTATACATTATCCGGGACATTAGCAGTATACGAAAAAATGCCATTCATGGCGGTCCGGCAGCTAAATTAGGGGCGTCTCCCGTGACAGCCAGTTATGCGCCATCCGAACTTCCGCGCCATCCGGGTAGGTTTTCTCTCTTTTCATTTCTTTTACCAGCTGAAGTTTTCGGGCTTTCGGCAGGTATTTTTCAAAAATTTTAAAATTGGAACTTAACGTCTCGTCAGCCCATTTTACTTCGATCATCAATTCCGGCACGGCATCCCGCGTCACCAGAAAATCAATTTCCCTGCCGTCTTTGTTTTTCAAATAATTGAGCTGCAATGATTCCCCAAAGCAGTCCGCCCGGAAATGAATTTCTTTCAACAGACTACAGGCCACGAGATTTTCCAGTTTGGCGCCCGGATCTCCATCCACTTGACCATTATCGTAAAAGTAATATTTCGGGGATTTAAGAATCGAGCGGGCAACGTTTTTATGAAACGGTGGAACCTTGAAAATCACGTACATGTTTTCAAGGATTGTCAGCCAGCGCTTGATCGATTTGTCGGAGCACTGGAGATCCCCGGCAAGCGAACTGTAGGACACCGGGCTCCCTACACATTTTTTCAGCAGCTGGATCAGGGTTTCAATCGATGTGATCTGCTGAACATTTTCAAGATCGATCAGATCCTGCTTTAAAATGATGTCCAGGTGGGATTTTTTCCATCTGTTGTAAAACCGGGTGCTGCCGTCCAGAAACGGCTCCGGAAATCCGCCGATGGTTAACAGTTTATCCAGGCTCTCTTCAAGGTTGTCAGGGTTTAACGATGTCCTGATTTCCTTTAAATCAAGGGGGTGCAGTCGAAATTGGAAAAAACGGCCGGCCAGTGAATCCCCCACTTTCCGATAGGTGTCGAGCTTGGCGCTGCCGGTCACAATGATCGATGGCGGAATCCCTTCGGTATCAAAAATTCCTTTCAGCCATGACTTCCAGTTTTTCAGTTTGTGAAGTTCATCGAAGATCAGAAGGTCCTTGGCGCGATCCCACGATTTTTCAAAAAACTGGAGGCGATGATCGGAATTATCGTAATTCAGATAGTCAAAATTATCGGTCAACATTTTCGACAATGTCGTCTTACCGGCTTGCCTGGGACCGGTGAGCAGGATAATTTTCCGGTTCAAATCTTCCAGAATAAATTTTTTGAGATACCGTTCCATGCCGACCATTTTGATGTGAACTCCGAAAAAGTCAAGACTTTTTCGGAATGCATGTCGAAAAAGTTTATATTTGGTGTCAGTTCCGGAATATGGTTATCCGGAAAACTCCAGTTAATGATTTCTCTCGCAGAGCCGCTGAGGACGCGGAGAGTTCCACTGCGCTCCCAGCGCCCTCTGCGAGAGGATATTCGATCTCCTTGGCACCAAAAAGTTTAGGATTGCCCATCACTGGAGCGAAGCGGATAACCAGGTTTGTGCAAAGATCAGGGCGCCGGGTCGAAGCCGCCGTTGGCCTTGATCGTCGCCAGTTTCTCTTGAACCAGTGCTTTGGCCTCGGCGGTTTCGATATAGCCGACAGTGAGTCCGATGCCGACCGGCTTGATCGGTGCGCCCGACAGCTTTTCGAAAACCATCTCGTAAACATCCGCTTCACCCGATTTTTTTTCATCGAAATGTTTCCTTGCTTTCACACGATCGCCTTTTTCGTATGCGATAGTGCCTTCACACACACAAGAGCGCATCACCTTTGCGCTTTTCAACTCTAAAAAAAGGAGAAAAACATGCTTGTGTTCAATTCAAATCGCAATACCCGGGTAAAGGTTAAAAACCTGGCGGCCGCCGATGACCAAAGCACTTACATATGCGGCTGGCTTTTGGAAAATTGGAGTTTTATGAGCCTGATGGACGAACACACCCTGGGAAAAATCTTTGACAAACTGGTGTATCTTATCGATATCATCGCCGATGAACTCGATTCCAGGTACCGGGAAAACGGCTTCGCCGTGAACGAGGAAAAGCGGGTCAAGAAAAATTCCCGGCACCTCATGCATATCTGCGAAAACCTCCGGAGCTACGGATTTCTCAATTGATGTTAACCTTATGCCGGAATATCAAAATGCGTTAATACGCCGGTTCTGCAAACAGCTCCTGCTAAAAATTTCCCTCTAAAAATTTCCCTCTAAAAAGACCATTATATTGATCATATTAAGCATTAATGACCATTATAATAGTCTTTTTGGCTTGACATCGGTTTCGGCATATATCAAAAGCAAAAGAGGATGAAAAGAACATCCATAATAAATTGCCCATTTCTAAAGCCATTCGATCCTGGAGCGAAAAATGCCGAAACCGAGGCCTTATTCAAGATATACCATAGAAACCGCACGATTGCTTGGACGCCGGATCAGGCTGGGGCGCAAAGAGCGGCGCTGGTCCGAGCAGGAACTGGCGGAACGTGCCGGTATCGCCAGGGCAACACTTCAGAAGATTGAAAAGGGTGATCCGACAAGTACCATCGGCCGTGTTTTTGAAGTGGCAGCCCTGGTCGGTGTGCGGTTGTTCGATGCGGACATGGACGGACTTGTGAAGCACCGCGCGGAAACGGATGCCCGGCTTTCACTGCTCCCGAAACATACCCATCCCCCCAGGCGGAGCGTAGACGATGACTTCTAAGGATAAACGACCACGGGAGGCCTTTGTGTGGATCTGGTTGCCGGGCGCAACCGATCCGGTTGTCGCGGGGAAGCTCACGGCAGAGGGCGACAGCCTCCTGTTTAATTACGGCAGGAGCTATCTGGAGCGGGAGAATGCGATTTCGCTTTATGATGCCGAATTGCCCCTGAAAACGGGCGTGCTCCAGCCCCGCAAGGGCCTTGACATGCCGGGGTGTATCCGGGACGCCGCACCGGATGCCTGGGGCAGGCGCGTCCTTCTCAACAGGCTTATCGGGGTAAAAGGCCGGAACGCCGCCGCGACCGAACTCGATGAACTGACTTGTCTCCTGGAATCCGGGTCCGACCGGATCGGTGCCCTGGATTTCCAGCGATCAGCAACCGAATACATACCCCGGGCACCGGTCGCGGCCTCGCTGGACGATCTGCTGCGTTCCGCAGAAAAAGTCGAAAACGGCATCCCGCTTGCCTCGGATCTCGATGAGGCCCTGCATCACGGCAGCTCTATCGGCGGTGCGAGACCAAAGGCAATGATCGATGATGGCAGGAAGAAGCATATTGCCAAATTCTCGTCGAGCACCGACATTTACAGCATCGTCAAAGCCGAGTTTATCGGCATGCGCCTGGCTGCGCTCAGCGGACTGGATGTGGCCCCTGTTGAGCTTGCAAAATCATTGAATAAAGATGTGCTCCTGATCGAGCGCTTCGACCGCAAGCACACCGCGGTGGGCTGGCAACGCCGCTCCATGCTCTCGGCACTCACCCTCCTGGGGCTGGATGAAATGATGGCCCGTTACGCGAGTTATGAAGATTTAGCAGAACTGATCCGCCATCGATTCACGGATGCCCCGGGAACGCTTAAAGAGCTTTTCTCGCGGCTGGTTTTCAACATCCTTTGCGGGAATACGGATGACCATGCCCGCAACCACGCCGCTTTCTGGGACGGTTCCTCGCTTTCGCTCACTCCGGCCTACGATCTCTGCCCGCAGGGCCGCAGCGGCAATGAGGCGACCCAGGCGATGCTGATCTCAGGAGAGAATCGCCTGAGCCGTATCTCCTCCTGCCTTGAGACGGCGCATAATTTCCTGCTCTCGCATGAAGAGGCATTGTCTATTGTCGTGCATCAGATTTCGGTAATCGGCGAAAACTGGAGCCGCGTTTGTGCGGCGGCCGAACTCAGCGAAACGGATCGCAACCTGTTCCAGGGCCGTCAATTCCTGAATCCATTCGCCTTCGATGACCTGGCTGATGATGCAGCACATGTAAAATCTTTAGCTAATGAAGTTCGACAGGCACTATCTATGCCAGGTATCCCCCGTCGCAGGTAATGCAGGTGCCGGTGGTAAATGATGCGGCATCGGAGACCAGGTACAGGGCGGCTCCGACCATTTCGTCAGGGGTGGCGTGTCTTCCCATCGGGATCTGGGCGATGACATAGTTGTATATTTCTTCCTGCTGCATCAGGGCGGATGAAAACTTCGTTTCAGTAAAACCCGGCAGAAGGGCGTTGACGCGGATTTTGTGCGGTGCCAGTTCCTTGGCATACGCCTGGGTCATGGTGATCAGGGCTCCCTTGGTGACCGAATAGATCCCTTGAAACTGGGCCGGTTTGATGCCGTTGACGGACGAGACATTGACAACGGCCCCGCCCCCGGCGGCTTTCATCAGGTCAATGGCGTTTTGGATCATGAAAAACGGGCCCTTGAGATTGACATCAAAGGTTTTATTCCATGCGTTTTCATCCACACCGGCCATTTCGCCGAAGTAGGGATTGGTGGCCGCATTGTTGACGAGGATATCCAGGCGACCGTAAGTTTTTTGGACAAACTCATAGAGTGTTTTGATGCCCTCGATATCGCCCATATTGCAGGCAACCGTCTGCGCCTTGCCGCCTTTTGCGGCAAGGCCTTCGGCGGCTTCTTTCAAGGCCTCCATTTTCCGGCTGACCAGTATCACCTCGGCACCGTAATCGGCAAACGTTTCGGCAATCGCGCGGCCGATGCCGCGGCTGGCGCCGGTGACCAGGGCGATTTTTCCATCTAATTTAAATGACAGCATTTTCATTCTCCTCTTTAGTGGGTCGTCTCCTTCTCCACAAGCTCATTGTAAAATCACCTGCAATTTTTCCGCAATGTCAGAATCCATCACGTCCTTCTCCCAGAAAGTTTTATATGGGCATCGCAATTGTTCCCGTTCGCGTGAAATCAGACAGTTTCAATACGAATAGAAGAGGCGGGAACGGAAGTCAATAAAAAATAGAGCGAGCGCTCGCTTTTTTATTGACTTGTCCGCGGCCTTGTACAAGAATCCCGGGACATTCAAAGGCAGCAATTGGTTCAGTCAACTTTAAAACACGGGAGAAACACCATGAATCTGGAAGACATTAAAACGGTTTTGATTATCGGCGCCGGCACCATGGGGCAGCAGATCGGATTTCAATGCGCGGTGAGCGGATTTGACGTGATCATATACGATGTCGCTGACGGCATGCTGGAAACGGCGAAAAATCGTATGGAGAAACTGGCCGGAACCTACATCGCATCCGGGCGCCTGACCGACGAAACCGCCGGGGCCGCCCTGGCGAAAATCAGTATGACGACAGATGCCCGGAAAGCGGGAAAATCTGCGGATTTCGTGAGTGAATCCGTTCCCGAGGATCCGATGTTGAAAGGCAGGGTGTTTGCGCAATTCAACGAAATCTGTCCGGCGCATGCCATTTTCACCACCAACACCTCTTCGCTGGTCCCCTCGATGTTTGCGCAAGCCACCGGACGCCCCGAGCGGTTTGCCGCGTTTCATTTTCACGACACCCGCGTGACCCGGATAATCGATATCATGCCCCATCCGGGGACATCTCCGGAAGTTGTCGAGATTATAGAAGCCTTTGCCTGCAAAATCGGCCAGATTCCGATCCTGCTGAAAACGGAAAATGCCGGTTATGTGTTTAATGCCATGATTATGGAACTGTGCAAATCCGCACAGAGCCTGGCCGCAAATGACGTGGCCTCGATCGAGGACATCGATCGGGCCTGGATGGGGGTGATGCACACCCTTGTGGGGCCGTTTGGCATCATGGACAGCATCGGCATCGATACGGTGTGGAAGGTGACCGATTACTGGGCCAAAATCGTGAAGAATCCCCAGCAGACTAAAAATGCCGCTTTTATGAAAGCCTATGTCGATAGGGGCGACCTGGGGGAAAAAACCGGGAAAGGATTTTACACCTATCCGGATCCGGCATATGCAAAACCCGGCTTTGTGGCATCTTCCGGAGACAGGTAGGATTAATTTCTGCAGGAGACGGCCTGAATAAAGCAACCCCCGCCGCCTCCGCCCCCGCCTTCGGAATCAGGTGCGGCTGGCGTGGTGAACGACGCAGAAATTGTATGGTCTGAGGTTATCCCTTGAAAGGTGTAGGTCGATATTGCCCCTTTCGAGACCCCGTCTACCGTTACATCCTCGATGGTTCTGCCGGAATCGGCAGTAATGATGAATGTCTCGCTGTCACCTTCAAATACGGGAATTGTTCCGGCGGAAGAAATAGCTCCTCCGGCTGCGGCGTTGGCGTATACCGTATAAACCCTTATCGGATTTGCGTCGTCCCGGTAAACGGCAAGGCGGGTTGCGGGATCGCCGATCAGGTTAAAGGAGTTCAGGATACTTTCTGAGGCTCCCGCCTGGTAGACTTCGATTTTGGCAGAGCTTGCAATTGCTCCCAATTGATTTTCGTACCGGTGGAAAATCAATGAAAAAAGTGTCTGATTCAGGCGTCTGTAGTCCCACTCGAACCCCAGGCCGCTTGGTGCAAAAAAGCCGATCGCCCCCTTGTTCGGCTTCAAAACCCATTCCTCTGCCAATGAATACTCGCCCGGCTGCGCAAAATAGCCGTTGAGACAGTCCATTGCGACGACAAACGTCCGGGGCCCCTCATCGGTTAAATCGTCGAGATGCGATGGGGTCAGAAGAAAATCACTGCTGTTGTCGGGCCGGACCCCCCAGCGGGTAACGTCGCCGTGGCCCACGTAATTCGTGAGAAGCATTCCCTGATCCACATGGTCGAGAATCGCTTGCGTGGCCGTGGGCACACGGGTGTAATTGCCGGCATAGACTTTATTCACGGCCATATCTGCTGGCAGGTATTCGGCAAGACTGTCATTTAATGCCTCAAATCTGCTGTCATCATCGGCTATGAGCAGTGCGCCGTGGAGGTCATTTACGGCCGCGGTTTCGTACAGGATCAGCTTGTTTGCGACTGCTGCAACGGCATCGGTCGTGTGGCCCGGTATCCGGCCGATGAACAGATCCGGTACTTCGTCATCATGTGCCACACATGCATATAAATTGTCCGTCGGCGTCAGGCCGAGGCCGGGTGCATTGAACAAAAGCGGCGGGATGACATTTTCTTTACCGGTATTGAAATGATCGAAAAAATCGATAGTGGCGTCTCCGACCAAAAGGACGTATCCGGGCCGAGGACTCTGCCAGTTATCGAAGGTATAGGCGAGAAAGTCGCGGATGGCCTCCGGATTGAAACGGCCGCCGGAAAACGTGTCGTAAATGTCTTCCACGCTGACGGCTTCGACGCGCATCCCCTGGAGGCGTCTTAGTTTGAGAAGTTTCTGCGTGGCGGGAAGCAAGTGTCTGCCGGTAATCAGGATATAGTCGGCCCCGTTTGATGCATTCACCAGATTGGAGGGGGGGGTTAACACGATTGCGTCCGGGGTTAAAACGGCATCGGCTGTTGTGGCAAAAAGCGAGTGGTTCCCGATCGGACAACTGAAGGTGGCGGCGTAGTTTCCGCTGCCAGAGTCGACTAGAATTTTGGACAGCTCAGCAGGAGCGTCCGCATCGGAAACATTATAGGCCAAAATGTCCCGGCCGGTAAAGCCGCTGACTGTAATATCGGTCCCATTTTCAGAACTGATGGAAAATTCGAGCCGGTTGTCCAAGGCGGCAAGCGGCCGCTGGTATGTGATCCGTATCCGGTTGAAGTAGAAAACATCCGGGGTGTCTGCCCCATCGTTTACCGCGGTAATTTCCAGCGTGTTGTTCCCGTTTCGGAGCAGTGTCTGGGGGACCGCCACCACGGCGGTATCGGCCTCGGTTGCATTCCACATCGTCTCCCCGGCATAGTGGCCGTTTACCGAAAATTCCGCCCGGTGCGTTGATCCCGAGGCCCCCTGGAGCTCGATGTAAAGTGTTGCCTCCCCCCTGGACAACGGCTCTGCAAGCGAAAAGGAAAACGAGGCCGTCTGGGGAGATGTGAACTTTTGCCAGAACCAGTAGTCGGCCTCGGGCGCATTCGGTGTCTGCGGCCAGATAATGCTGTTTTGTTCGATCACCTGGGACCGGGTATCGGTTCCGATATGTGACCCGTTGCCCGGCGTCGCGTCTGTGGTTTCCATTCGCATGGGGGCCGCGGTTTGCGACCAGTACAGCCAGTAGGCATCGGTTTGGGTATATTGATCGCTGTACCCGCCGGCAAAAAACCGGATTTCATCTTGTGCCGATACGGTCTGTCCGGTGGACGTGATCGAAAAGGGTATTTCCGTATCACCATGAAACAGCCGGAATCCGGTCGGATCGATCATTGACGGATCGATGCCGGCGGATGAAAGATCGTTTCCGGTAATGCGGTATATGCCGCTTGCCTGGAGGGAGATTTTAAGCGCTTCTTTGTCCGGACGCGGGAAATCGGTGTTCCCATGGACAGGGTCGGGGGCGGCAATGATGAATAACAAGCAGGCGATCCGTGCGGCCATGCTGAGAAGGTAAAACCGGCATGGCCGCGGGCGGCTGCCATCTCGAACGTCTTTTAACATTGATGCACTCTTAAAAAGTCCCGGTAATCAGTACAAAAAACCCGATGCTAATAAACGCTGGCGTTTGAAAAGTTAACCCAGTATCCCTTATCGTACCCGTCAAGGGAGAGTGAAATGGAAAAAGCCGATTCGTTACAGGATATTGTCCTGGCTCCGAGATTCAGGTTGTGTCCGTTGTATTCCGGGGTGTTGTCGCCTGAGTCATCAATGGTGCCGCTGAAACTGTTAAACACAGCTGAAATATCACCGGTGACCGATGTCGCCCCGAACTCTATCGAGTTGAGCTGCCGTTGGGCCGGGTCGTCTATGTGGGAAAAATTCGCCTTTAGATAGGCTCCTTCGGTTTGGAAGTCCTTTGATGGGTCCTCTTTGCTTCCGCCGATTTTAATGCCTGTCCAGTCTTCATCCCATCCGTCGGTCGGTATCGGGTTTTTGTAATCGTATTCGTTATGGTATCCGAGTTTCATGGAATCGATTTCAATATACGAGGAAGTTCGAATGTTAAACCACGCCATGGTATCGTGTGTCCCGTCGGCGCCCGGGGTAATGGTGAAGTCGGAAAAACCTTCGGCATAGATACCGGAAAGCTGGTCGTCGCTGAGTGCTTTCATTTCCGCCTGGCACAGGGTCGACAGGAACAGACCTGCCAGGATCGCAGTAACGGTAATGGTGATGGTTTTGTGTCTTGAAAAACCGGATTCAATTTTGCCTGCCACTGTCGCCTCCTGATAGCTTTGCAAGAACATGGGGATTCCTGTTTCATAAAGCCGGGTGACCTGTCGATACGCATTGCACGATTACTAATACCTGAACGAAAGCGTCTTTTCTTTCTAACTTTTATCCGCAAAAACACATAACTTATTGATACAGTTACAAAAAAATCGTAGTTGCTCTGGACGAAAACCTTGGTTCTCGTTCGGGTACGACTTCAGTCAGAATGTGAGATTCGTATTTTTGCTATGTAGCAATATCGAGATAGGAAATAAAGTAATTTATTACTTCTCTCTCATGATAAATACCACAGTGGGATCGATACGCTGCTCGGAAGGTCTGGAGCAGCAAAACCGATGAAGTCGTTTTCCAACTTATGTGAAGGAAACCTCCCGAAAAGACGCTGGTCGAGGAGATAAAACATCCGCCGCCGATCAGAACAGTTTCCGTATTGGCGGCCGCGGCATTCATCGGGGAAAAATCCTGTGAAGTATCCAGCACGCCATTGATATATATCCACATATTCGGTGCTCCCGCACCCGGCGCCGTATCCCAGACACCGTTCAATCGTCCCTCTGTCTGTAAGATCCAAGGTGTCGTCATCGTTAATCACTATATAGTCGTCATCGCCGTCCGACTGATTAAAATTGATCGCCCGCCGGGAAGCGGATGTATCTACCCGGGCGGTTATGAAATCAAACGGCTCGGAAAAAATCAGGTCCGGCGTTCTCGGAAGCGGGGTTCAGACGTTTTACTTACAAGTCCATCGAATATTCGAGCCGATACATCTTTTACATTTACGAACAAACATTTGTAACACCTTGCTGGTAGCGTCCTTCCTCATAACCAACTATTTTATGAGGAGGGACGACCGATGCAGCTGATTGTCATGAACCGCATTTTTATCGGATTGCTGGCAGGGTGTTTGGTGATGGGGTGTACAGCGAAATCCGGAATAAAGGAGAAAGCAATGAAAAACCCGCAGATGTTGGAAGCGGTTTCGGGCCTGACGGTCCGCAACCTCGAAGGGAAATCCGTTTCCTTGGAAGCCCTTTGGGCGAAACGGCGCGTGGCCATAGTCTTTTTACGCCACTTTGGCTGAATGTTTGCACGGCAGCAGGCTGCTGCCATAATAAAAATTCAGGCGGAACTCAACACCCTGGGCGTTTCCCTTGTCGCCATCGGGAACGGATCACCGGAACAGGCGCGGGACTTTGCGGATAAATTCGGGTTCACCGGCGAACTCTTTGTGGATGAAGGTCTGCAGACGTACAAGGCGTTCGGTTTGAAACGGGGTTTCTGGAAAACACTGGGGCCGGCATCTGTCGTCAGGGGATTTAAGACCATGGGGCAGGGATTCCGCCAGGGACGGTCTGCCGGTGATCTGTGGCAGCAGGGGGGCATATTTGTCATCGGCCCTGGAAACCGGATACTCTTTTCCCACATAAACGAGCGGGCCGGGGACCAGGCGGATCCGAAGGCAGTGCTGGAAGCCTGCCGGATAAATTCGAATATTTGATGAAGCGTGTCGGGGTGAGCGGACGGTTATCCAGTCGAGGGGGGAATAAAACGCTTATTCGCAATTCGAAAGAGGTTTCATAAGGGGGGGTGTTAACCCCGTTGGATAAACCAGTTCCTTGGAAGCCGCTTAACCACAGAGTGCACAGCGCGGCCATTGGTCGCAACCAAACTATATCAAACCACAGCCCCCAGGCAGATGGTCTGTCCGGGGGGTGTGCAGCGGAGGGCATTGTCCATGAGGTTGCAGAACACCTGTTTCAGGTACTCGAAGTCACCGGAGATTTCCGGAAGTGTTTCACTGATCCGGGTTTTGATACTTACCTGCCGGACGGTTGCCGAAGCGCGGTAAAGATCACCGATGGCCTCCACCAGTTCGCGGGGGGATACCGGTTTTTTGTTCAACGTAAATCCGGGCAATTGCATCCGGGAAAAGACGGACAGGTTTTCGATGAGATGATCCATCGATGCGATATCGTTTTCGATATGTTTCAGGTAGCGCCGGGATTTTTCATCCGCCAGTGTGGGTTTGATCAATTCGGTTCCTACCCGGATACGGCCCATGGGAGAGCAGAGTTCATGGGAAATGTCGGCCAGGAGCTGTTGCCGGGTGCGGATCATGTCATGCATCGACCGGCTCATGCTCCGGTATCCCCGGATCAGTGTGCCGATTTCATCCTGTCTCTTATACACATCT
>JAGXHH010000105.1 GCA_024636355.1 Desulfobacteraceae bacterium
AAAAAGCATCGGCATCCTGTTTCACGTCGATCAGGAAAAAATTGGCCTCGGTGGGAAAATAATTCACGCCCATCTGCTCGAGCCCGGCATACAGGAACTCCAGTTCCTCCCGGATCAGGCGCCTGGTGCGTTCCAGGAAGTCCTCATCATCTAATGCGGCAATCGCACCGGCTTGCGCCAGAGTATTGGCGTTAAACGGCTGACGCACCCGGTGCAGCAAACCGGCCAGATCCGGGGGCATAATCCCGTAGCCGATCCGAATGCCCGCCAGGCCGTAAGCCTTGGAAAACGTCCGCAACAAAACGACCGGCCGTTTTGTCGGGAAATATTCCAGGCCATTGACACAATCGGCATCTGTTGCAAACTCGATGTAAGCCTCATCGATAACCACCACGATATCCTCCGGGATTCTGTCCAGAAACTTCCGGCATTCATCCCGGGTGATAATCGTCCCTGTCGGGTTAGCCGGATTGTTCAGAAAAATCAACCGGGTTTTCGGGGTCACCTGCGAAACGATTTCATCGAGGTCGACGAACAGCGAGCGCATCGGAACAAATACCGGTACGGCGCCGACAGACTGCACCATGATTTCGTACATCAGAAACGACGGCTCGGTCATGATCGCCTCATCGCCCGGCTCCATCAACGCCCGTGTCAGCATGCCGATGACCTCGTCGGAACCGTTACCTAAAATGATGCACTCGCCTGGAACGCCGAGTTTTTCCGACAGCTTTTCAATAAGGTAATGGCCGCTGCCGTCCGGGTACCGGTGCAGCCGGGAGATGGCCTCGGACATGGCCGCCGCTGCTTTGGGCGACGGTCCCAGAGGATTTTCATTTGAAGCCAGCTTGATGGAGTTTTTTATCCCGTATTCCCGTTCAAGCTCCTCGATCGGCTTTCCCGGCTTGTATGGCTTTATGGATCGAATATATTCCGGAACCCTGATTTTCATTTTCGCCTCACCATTTCGCATGCTGTTTGTTTGAAGCAAACCAGAATTTAAGTTGCCTGTAAGAATATGATACATGAACGTGTCCGTTTTCCGGACACCGCCATTGACGTTGCTCATTGATATTGTTGCCCTGAAAAAAATGAACGGAAATGCTGCCGTGCTTATACCGGGTTTTTCACCTGATTTCAAGAGAGTGCCTGTCCCTGAACGCTCTTTTCTGACAAACCCCGCGTTTGACTCAAAATTGGATACACTCGTAAACCCTGAACTCTGGATAAAAAACATTTCTTTTTTAAATGTTTCCCGATATAAAACGGATGGTTTTTTTGCAGAACATGACCGGGGAAGATTCATCCGACCGCATCATTATATAACAACAGGGGTTTTCCATGGAAACAAAGGAACTGGTCTTCATTACCGTTATCGGCAGGGACAGAAAAGGGATCGTCGCAACCATATCGACGTTTCTATATGAAAGCGGCATCAATATTGTCGACATAAATCAACGGATCATGGATGACGGGTATTTTGTCATGACCATGCTGGTCGATGTCAGACAAGCGACGCCTTCGATGGACGAACTGGTGCGGGCAATGGAAAAAATCGGCCAGGATCTGCAGATGAAGATCCAGGTCCAGCATGAAAACATATTTAAAATGATGCACAGGGTATAACCAAAATGACCTTTTCCCTTGAAGAAGTATATGAAACAGCCAACATGATTTCCCACCAGAATCTCGATATACGGACCACAACCCTGGGAATCAACCTGAAGGACTGTATCGATTCCGATTTTTCTGCATTCCGGCAAAACGTGTACGACAGGGTGAGCGCCTATGCCGGTCAACTGATCGAAAAATCCCGGGCTCTTGAATATAAATACGGCATTCCGATCGTTAACAAGCGAATAGCCGTCACCCCGGTCAGCCTGATCATGGAGACCCATTGCACCCCGGATAAATTCATAGAGATGGCCGAGACCCTGGATGCCGCAGCCGCCGATGCCGGCATCGATTTCATCGGCGGGTTCGGCGGCCTGGTCCAGAAAGGGCTGACCCGGTCCGACCGGATGCTCATCGAAATGCTCCCGGAAGTGCTTTCCCGGACCGAACGGGTCTGTTCTTTTTTAAATGTCGGCTCCAATGTCGCCGGGCTCAATCTCGATGCCGTCAACCTGCTTGGGTGCATGCTGAAGGAAACCGCCGCAAAAAGTCACAATGCCATTGGCTGCGCCAAATTCGTGGTATTTGTCAATGCCCCTGAGGACAACCCCTTCATGGCCGGGGCGTTTCACGGGGTCGGTGAAGGAGATGTCGCCTTAAACATCGGCATCAGCGGTCCCGGCGTGGTCAAAAGCGTCGTGGAAAAAAACCGGGACTGTGACCTGACCCAATTATCCGAGGTCATCAAGCGCACCGTCTTTAAAATCACCCGGGCCGGGGAACTCATTGGCCGGGAGCTTGCCGCCGCCCTTGCCATCCCGTTCGGAATTGTCGATATCTCCCTGGCGTCGACCACTGCCAGGGGCGATTCCGTAGCCGGCGTTATCGAAGCCTTCGGCATCGAGAGAATCGGCACCCATGGTTCGACGTTAGCCATCGCCCTGCTGATGGATGCCGTCAAGAAAGGCGGGGCCATGGCCAGCGGCAATGTCGGAGGGTTGAGCGGCACGTTCATTCCGGTCAGTGAAGATACCGGAATGATCGAAGCCGTCCAGCTGGGAGCCCTGGGGCTTGATAAGCTCGAAGCCTTGACCGCCGTCTGCTCGGTGGGCCTCGACATGTTTGCCATTCCCGGCGATGCCGCCGAAGAGACCATCAATGCCATCATCGCAGATGAACTTGCCATCGGGATTATCAACAACAAAACGACCGCCGTCCGGGTCATCCCTGTGCCGGGGAAAAAAGCCGGAGACGTGGTCGAATTCGGCGGGCTCCTGGGAACCGCGCCGGTAATGAAGATCAACCCGTTTTCCGCAAGGGATTTTCTCAAACGCGGCGGCCGGCTGCCGGCCCCGGTGACCAGTATGCGGAACTAATGCCTCCTTGGAATCCTTTTTCCTCTCTAAATCCTTCCTCTGCTTTTCGCAAAGACGTCTCCTGCAGGAGAAAAAGTGAAATAATCTCATAAATTTATTAAATTTATTTGAAATCGCAGCAGTCGGAATTAGTATTTAGATTAGAAAACATGAAAAAGCCCCGGATGCTCCTTCGACGGGGCTTTCCCAAATTGTTTTCGCAGGCTGAGGCGGATCTTCAAAACTGAAAAAGTCTTTCGCCTCCGGAAAAGCATGCATTATCTGACGGGGAAAGGCGCATGAGAACCGATTCGGATCATCTTTCTAATACCGTAAGGAGAAGAAACGTCACCCAGCCACTTCAGGAGGGGGCGGTGCCTGCCGGGAAGGTGCTGAAAAACAAAGTCGCGGAGCGCAAATCAGCCCTGAGCCGGTTCCGCCGGTTGTCCCGGGTCTTCATGGATGCCGCCGACCCGATTGTCATCGAGGATCTCAACGGAACCATTGTTGACATCAACCGGGAGGCCGAACATATCTACGGCTGGAAACGCAAGGAACTCATCGGCAAACCGATGGAAATCCTCCTGTCGCCCGATGAACGCGAAAAAACGAATCAGCTTTGCCAACAGTGCCGGAACGATGACGAAGTCCGACACTGGGAAGGAGTGCGACAGGATCTCAACGGCAAGACCTTCTCCGTTCTGATCACCGCCTTTCTCCTGACCAACGGCCGCGGCCGCCCTGTGGCGCTGGCAACCATCGCCCGTGATATCAGCAATTTGAAACGGATGGAAACCAAGCTCAAAGAGTCCCGGAAGCGCTTGCAGGATTTCTCCCGCAAAAGCCTTGAAGCCCTGGAAAGCGATCGCCAGTCGGTCGCCAAAGAAATTCATGACAGCATCGGCGCCAGTCTGGCCGCCATCAAGTTCAGCCTGGAAGGAATGCTCCCGGATCTGGCAAAAGACCCGGTCAGCGCCCGTACAAAAATAGAAACCACCATTTCCCATCTTGTCGATACGATCAAGGAAACCAAGCAGATTTCCGCAAGCCTGCGCCCGACGACACTGGACGAATTAGGGCTTCTGGCCACCATCGACTGGTATTTCCGGCGAATTCATGAAATGTATCCCGGTATCGAGCTGATCCGCCAGATCGAACTCCGGGAAAATGAATTTCCCGAAGCCCACAAAATCATCATATTCAGAATTCTACAGGAAGCGCTCAACAACGCGGCCAAACATAGCCACGCGGATCGGGTGATCACGAGACTCAACCGTAAAGGAAACGGAATCCAGCTGGAAATCGAAGACAATGGCCGGGGGTTTGACGTCTGCAATACCCTGCACCGGGAGGATCCTTTCAGCGGGCATGGCCTGGCGAACATGAAGGAACGGACGGATCTTTGCGGCGGATCTTTCCTGCTCTTCTCCCGACCCGGTGAGGGCACCCGGATTACGGCCACGCTTCCGTCGAACGAACCCGCGCTGTAATCGATCTGCAAACCCCCTCCCCCTTTTTTTACCGGTTCCCCCGGCATGCCGTCCCTGAAACTCTCCGGAATTTAAGTATTGACTTACAATTAATTAGTTCCTACTCAGTAGTAATCTGAAGTCTCGTATATCACATTTTGAATCATCCGTTTCACTGAGAAAAAAATGACCGAAAGTTTACAAAAAAGTCGCACATGGTTCATGATCCGGTCAAAGTGCGACGTTTCAGATCAGACCGTCTCCCACCCCGAGGTTTTCATCAGCCGGCACCCGAAAAACAATTACATAGCCGAAATGGCAAAGCTTGGCGAAAACATCCTTCTGATAAAAGAAACCGGCTATCTTTCCGATCAAGATTTAGTTGACGTGCTGCACTATTTAGACATCTATATTTCCAGGTATTTTGAAAAACCGAAAGGGATCTTCTTCCTCTTAGACATTAAAGATCTCAAGGGCGCGGATTCGGAAGCAAGAAAACGGTACATCGACTACCTGAAAAACAGCGACATCATTGTCAGCATGGTGTTATATAACCTCTCCACCCTGTTCAAGTTCAGTTACAAATTAACCAAACGCCTTCATTTGCTAAACGACCGGCTTCATGCCGTCGATACGTATCCCCAGGCAATCGGCCTGATCCAAAAACGGATCGCCCGAAAGCACAATCCCACTGTGTCCGGGTCCTGCCGGGATCACCTTCCCGAGCCGGGTCTCTTCCCTCCGGTTTCAAAAAGGAACACCATTGCCGAGACGATGGTCACGGAAATGAAACTGTTCTTGTTTAATTTCATCAACCGGTTAAACGGCGCGGGCACCGAACACTATGTGGAAGAACTGCTCCGGCAGATCCAGTTTATCAACTGGTACGCGGAAGGGTATGATCCTCCGGACAGCAATATCTATAAACATCCGTCTTTTCGAAAAGTCATCGATGCCATCGGGTTTATCAAATCCGAAATTGATGCCCTCCTGAACGAAAGGGCCGAAGCCGAACTGACCCTCCGGGAAAGTGAGGCGAAGTACAGGCAACTGGTGGCGCATGCCAAGGCGGGAATCCTGGAATATGATTACGCCACGAACCGGATCATCGATGTAAACGACTATTTCCTTCAGATTACCGAATATTCGAAAGACGAATTGCTGTCGATAAATCCCCTTGAGATATTAACGGAGGAGAGCAGGAACTTGTTTCTGGAGCGACTCAAACAACTGATGTCCGGAGTAAAGATCTCACAGGACATCGATTACGAATTTGTGACGCGCAGCGGCATGAAAAAATGGGTCCTGTTCAACACGTATATATTCTATGAAAACGACCTGCCTCAAAAGGCAAACGTGGTAATCACCGACATTACAAAATTAAAATCACAGCAACAACATCAGATGGATCAATTCCCTTCTGCTGATTTTAACAATTAGAAAACGTTGACATTATGCGAAAATTACTGATCTATTTTTCTGCGGGATGTATCGGGGGCCTGGCCAACAGCCTGGCAGTATGGGGTTTTGGTCACTGGGGCATAGCCCGCGCGGTCGGCGTCGCCCTGGCACCGGCATGGACGCCCCAGTGGCTGTATCCGAGGATCGTGTGGGGCGGAATCTGGGCCCTGTTATTTGTCCTGCCGTTCTTAAAATCGAAACCGATCGTGAAGGGAAGCATCCTGAGCATCTTCCCGACGCTCGTTCAACTTTTTATCGTGTTTCCCTACCAGACCCATCAGGGCATGGCGGGCCTGGAGCTCGGCTGGCTCACACCGGTTCTCGTCATCTTTTTCAACTGGATCTGGGGCGTCACAGCCGGCATTACCATCAAGCTGACCCACTGAGTTCTTTTATCCGGACTTCCGGTTCTTTCGGATCCGGATAAGCCCGGGGCTGGTGTGGATATACATAAGCGGGGAAGACAACCCGGCGCGCAGAAAATCGCGTTCCAGAACTTCAAAGAGCACGGGCTTATCCGGCCACGTAAACCCCTTTTTGATCCGTTCGAGTGCGCCCCATTTTTCCATGGCATCGGGGCGGTTCTCAAAGACCTGCTGGCGGGCCTCGCGGCACAAAAACATTTCACAGACAATCGGTTTCACCCGCCATAAACAGCCGCTTTTTTGCGACAGGTAAATGCACTTGCGTTCACTTTCGGGCGATCGGATAGCACGTTCCAGTCGGTCGACTTCATCGGCACGTGATGTCAGCATGTTGACCACCACGTCGCCAAAAAAGGTGATGATGCCATCCTTTGAACAACAGGCGCTGATTTGGCTGCGATAACAGGAAGCCGTGCAGACCGGGGCAAAATACGATTCCAGGAATATGGCGGCATCGGTTCGGAATGCCAGATAATCGGCGATTTTGTCATGCAGTGCCGCGATTTCGGATCCGGGAAGCCCTTCAAAATGCCGGCGCACCATCAAAAGGGTTTCGAGCTGTTCGGTTTGATAGATGTTCATGCTGTGCAATCCGTCTTAATTTAAGATGTGGACACTACTTATGCTGAAAAATTCGCCAGTGCAACAAGTGTCTCTTTTATAAATAGTCACGACAGCCGGTTTAAAAAAAGAGGACGGATATGAAGATCCGAAAGAAGATCTCCCTTGGATTTGTCATACTATCAATCATGCTGGCGGTTGCCGGCGTCTTTTCCATCTACGAACTTATGGAAGTCGGCACTTCGGTCCAGAATCTGCTCGACGACAATTATAACAGTATCAATGCCGGAAAGCAGATGATCGAGGCCCTTGAAAAAGAAGACAGCGGCCTGATGCTGCTGCTTTCCGGGCAATGGAAGGAGGGACGGGAAACGATCCGGGATGCCGACCGACAATTCCAGCAAGCACTCCAGACGGCCGGTACCAATCTGACGATCCCCGGAGAACCGGACCTGGTTGATCGAATCCGAATACGCTACATGGACTTTTCCCGGCTCTGGGACCGGCCGATCGTCGGTACTGATTTCGAAGGCAACCTGAAATGGTATAGCACCGATGTCCACAGTGCGTTTAAGGATGTAAAAGAGGCGGTTCAGGAACTGATCGATTTAAACGACCGGGTTATGTACGAAACGGCGACCGATTTGAAAAGCGGTGCGCATCGGGCTGTAATGCCCGGTATAATCGCATTCGCATCGGCCCTCGTTTTCACGTTCATTTTCAACTTCTTTCTGCAGATTTATATTGTCAGGCCGATAATCACTATTATCGACGGAATCCAGCGCTTTCTGGAAACCAATAAACCGGTCCGGGTTACAATTGATACCCGCGATGAACTGCAGGATCTTGCCACATCCGTTTCCGACCTGATGTACATGGCCCGAATATCGAAATGATGGCGATCAAAATAATGGCAATACTTGAAGGCAGCGTCCTCTCATGAGACCTCAGATCATATTGCGCTACGTCGGGATCGTTCTGTTATTCAACGCCCTTTTTCTCCTGATTTCCGCTTCGATTTCTGCGGTCAATTCGGATTCCGGCTTGTTTCCGCTTCTGTACAGTGCGGTGGTTACCGCCATGCTCGGCGTGTTTCCGCTCATCTTCGTCCCGCCCACAGAACACATCTTTAATGATGAAGGCCTTACCATCGTGATTTCCGGCTGGATTCTGTCTTCTGTTATCGGCGCCCTGCCCTATATCATGTGGGGCGGGCCGTTTACCATTACCAATGCCTGGTTTGAAAGCGTTTCCGGGTTTACCACCACCGGCTCATCCATACTGGCGAATATCGAGGCGCTGCCGCTGGGGTTGCTCTTCTGGCGGTCCACTACCCACTGGATCGGCGGCATCGGCATTGTCGTCTTCATGCTCGCCGTAGTACCGGCCACCGGTCAGTCGGCCATGGTCCTCTACAAAAGCGAAATCTCCTCGCTGGCCGCCGACAACTTTCAGCACCGAACAAAAAAGACGCTGCAGATCCTGCTGGTGGTCTACGTCGGATTGACGGTACTCGAGACCATTTTCCTGATGCTGGCCGGCATGAATGGTTTTGACGCGCTGACCCACTCCTTTTCCACTATTGCCACCGGGGGGTTTTCCACAAAAAACAGCAGCATTGCTTTT
Source organism: Desulfobacteraceae bacterium (assembly GCA_024636355.1). GTDB lineage: Bacteria > Desulfobacterota > Desulfobacteria > Desulfobacterales > Desulfosalsimonadaceae > JAGXHH01. The sequence goes on from JAGXHH010000105.1 coordinate 8,512, forward strand.
TTCAACAGTCCGGCCATAGAATCCGTCATCATCGTTTTCATGATCCTGTCCGGCATTCATTTCGGCCTGATCTTCGTGGCGGTCACCGACAAGCCGATCCGCCTGTGGAAGTCGTCCATCGTCCGTTATTACCTCTGCGCCCTGGCAGTGGGGATTCTGCTGATCACCTTCAATATCTATGGAGATATTTACGAGACGGTATCCGGCGCACTCCGGTTTGCAGCATTCCAGGTAGTTTCTCTGGCAACGAGCACCGGATTTGCCAATGCGGACAGCTCGTACTGGCCGGGGTTTTCAAAGCTTGTCCTCATCTTCTTTACACTGCAGTGCGCCTGTGCCGGCTCAACTTCGGGCGGGATCAAAGTCGACCGAACCCTGATATTCTGGAAAAGCTTTATCCGTCAATTCCGAAAACTGCGGCATCCCAAAGCCGTCGTTTCAATCCGTCTCGACGGCGCGGTGATCGACCCCGGCATTATAGAGGCCGGCTTGCTCTATATTGCGCTTTACCTCATCGTAGTATTCATTTCCAGCCTGATACTGACCGGGATGGGTGTCGATCTCATGTCGGCATTTTCAGGGTCAGCCGCCGCCATGGGCAACGTGGGACCCGGTTTCGGGATGGTCAGCTCCCTGTCGAACTTCAGCGAGATTCCCGCGATGGGCAAATGGGTGCTCAGCATTGTCATGCTGCTGGGCCGACTCGAAATCTTCGGCTTGCTCATGCTGATCTTCTATCGTTTCATCCGGTAAGACAATGGAAGTACTATCTTTGTGCCATAAGAAGGTAATTGATCAGGAGAAATCCGGTCAATGCCGTTCCGAAAAACGCCAGCAGGATATTGGTGAGGATTACGGCTTTTACGGAATAGCCGCGCGGGATTTCGTTCTTAATCGTGCGAAGAATGCTTTTATACTGAAACACGGACGTGATGGAAACCGCAATGCCCAGCACAATGAACGCGAGCCCCAGCAGAAACGAACTGAAC
>JAGXHH010000106.1 GCA_024636355.1 Desulfobacteraceae bacterium
GCATCGGCGAGGAAGTCCTCTGGCGGCTTTCAAAACTCAAGAACATCTCCCGGACGGAGTTCATCGGGGGCCGCCCGCGCGAAATCGGAGTCGAACTGACCCCCGAGAAGATGAGCGGACGAAACGTCTCAATGCTCCAGGTCGCCCAGGCCCTGCAGGGGGCCGATATGGCCGTCACCGCCGGCGATATCGACCAGCACAACCGGAATTTCAAGGTAATCACCAATTCATTTTTACGCTCCGTCGGCGAGGTCCGGGAGCTGGTGGTCGGTGTCGATGAGGGGCGCCCCGTATACCTGCGCGACATCGCCGAGATCACCGACGGCCCGGCCGAGGTGGAAAATTACACCCGGTTCGGCCATTCATTCCGCCACCGGCAGATCCACAATCTCCAGGATCAGCCGCTGACCGCTCCGGCCGTTACCCTGGCAATCGCCAAAAAACAGGGGACCAATGCCGTCGATGTCAGCCGGAATATCATCGATGAGATCGAGCGGCTCAAACGGAAGGTGATCCCGGACGATGTGGACGTGACCGTCACCCGGAACTACGGCTACACCGCCCAGGAGAAGGTAAACGACCTGCTCTATTCGCTTTTTTTCGCCATTGTCACCGTAGTCGCCCTGCTCGCCTATACCCTGGGGTGGCGCGAAGCGCTGGTGGTGGCCGTGGCTGTGCCGATCAGTTTTTCCCTGGCGCTGTTTTTCAATTACATGTTCGGCTACACCATCAACCGGGTCACCCTGTTTGCCCTGATCCTGTCGCTCGGCCTGGTGGTCGATGATCCGATCACCAATGTCGACAACATCCAGCGGCATATTTTCATGGGCAGGCGCAATCCGTTTGCCGCTACCCTCTTTGCCGTCAACGAGGTCCTTCCCCCGGTCATCATATCGACCATTGCCATTATCATCTCCTTTCTTCCGCTGTTTTTCATAACCGGGATGATGGGTCCCTACATGGCGCCCATGTCGCTCAACGTACCCATGACGGTGACTTTTTCCACGCTTGCCTCGCTGGCCGTCGTACCCTGGATGACGTACATGCTGCTGCGCAACCACCCGGCTGCCGGACTGGATGCAACGGCTCCCCAGGGCGGAACAGGCGGAACCCCCGACTGGATTTTCCGCACCTATCGCAGACTGGTCACCCCGTTTCTGGAATCCCGGGGCAGGCGATGGCTGCTTCTGATCGGCATTATCGTCCTGCTCGTCTTCTCGATGCTCCTGGTGCTCTTCCGAATGGTCCCCCTGAAGATGCTTCCTTTCGACAACAAAAACGAATTTCAGATCGTCATCGACATGCCCGAAGGGACCACACTGGAGACAACCGATGCGGTAGTCCGTGATTTCGAGATGTTCCTGCGCACCGTACCCGAAGTGACGAATTATACCGCCTATGTGGGGACCCATTCCCCCATCGACTTCAATGCCATGGTGCGGCACTACTACCTGCGCCAGGCACCCCACCAGGCCGAAATCCGCATCAACCTGCTGCTCAAGAAAGAGCGGGAAATGCAGAGCCATGCGATCGTGCTTCGCCTGAGACAGGCGCTCATGGACATCGCCGATAAAAACGGCGCTATTATCCAACTAGTGGAAGTCCCCCCGGGTCCGCCGGTTCTTGCGACAATTGTCGCCGAACTTTACGGGACAGAGGATAGATCCTATGAGGACCTGATCGCCGCGGCCGAGCCGATCAAGCAGCTCATGAGGGAAGAGCCGTTCGTAGTCGATATCGACGATATGGCCGAAGTGGCCCACGACCGGTATGATTTCATCGTGGATCGTGAAAAGGCGGCCCTGCACGGCTTGTCGACCGGGGAAATCATCCAGACGCTGCAGATGGCGATCAGCGGGGCGACTCCGGCCCGGGTCCATGAGGAGGACGAACGCCAGCCGCTGCACGTACGGATGCGCCTGCCGCGTCATGCCCGGAGCAACCTGTCGAGCCTGACCCAGATTCCAATGGCCACTGCGGCCGGGCAGATGGTCCCGCTGGCCGAACTGGTCGAAGTCCGGCGGGTGGCAAACGAGCAGACTATATACCACAAGAACCTGGAACCGGTGGTCTTTGTGATTGCCGAGCTGGCGGGTCGTGCGCCTGCCGAAGCGATCATCGACATGCAGGCAAAACTTGCCGACAATCCGCTGCCCGACGGCATCCGGGCGAATTGGGCCGGAGAAGGGGAATGGGAGATCACCCTGCGGGTCTTTCGCGATCTGGGAATCGCCTTTGCCGCAGCCCTTATCGGCATCTACATCCTGATGATCATCCAGACCGATTCGTTTTTAATGCCGGTGCTGATCATGATGGCCATTCCGCTGACCCTGATCGGGATCATGCCCGGATTCTGGCTCCTGAACCTGGTTGCCGGGGAACAAATCGGCGGCTTCAGCAATCCGGTTTTTTTCACCGCCACCAGCATGATCGGCATGATCGCCCTGGGCGGCATCGTCATCCGCAATGCGGTGGTCTTAATCGAGTTCATCCAGGATTCTTTAAAAGAGAACATGCCGGTCAAGGAAGCCATTTTACAAAGCGGCGCAATCCGAATGCGACCGATTGTGCTGACGGCGCTGACCACCGCCCTGGGCGCCTGGCCGATCACGCTGGATCCGATATTTTCCGGCCTGGCCTGGTCGCTGATTTTCGGCCTGTTTGCCTCCACCCTGTTTACCCTTCTGGTGGTGCCGGTGACCTATTATGCCGTGTACGGGATCAAGATGGAACAGGAAGGAAATGGGGGAAATAGGGGAGACGGAAACGGCGGAGACAACCTGCCCGAACCGCGGCAGACCACGACGCCGGAACCAATCTGATTGATAATTGACGGGAATGGGCGTAGGGGCGACCGGCCGGTCGCCCTATCGTTGAAACAAGCGACACCGTAGGGGCGACCGGCCGGTCGCCTATTGTTGAAATAAGCGACAAAGGAGAAAACATGCTTCGGCGTAAATCTATTCGTCTCAAAGGGTATGATTACGCTCGTCCCGGGGCTTATTTCATTACTTTATGCGCCAAAAACCGGATCTGCCTGTTCGGACATATCAATGACAGAAAAATGTGCTTAAACGAGACAGGTAAAATCGTCGCCGAGGAATGGGGAAAATCCGCTAAGATTCGACAAGAAATCGAATTGGATGTGTTTTGCATCATGCCCAACCATTTACATGGCATTGTATGGATAAAGAGCAACTCTGTCGATTGTAGGGGCGACCGGCCGGTCGCCCCTACGGCCAGGGGGCCGCATCAGAAATCCATCGGTGGGCTTGTCGGGGGGGTTAAATCTGCCGTAACAAAACGCATCAACCTGGTGCGTGGGACACCGGGTCTGCCAGTCTGGCAGCGCAATTATTATGAACATATCATCCGAGATGAGGCTTCATTGAATCAGCTGCGCCAATATATCACGGACAACCCGCTTCGATGGCAGGAAGATCCGGAAAACCCGGAACCGGGTCAAAAAACGGGAGTGCCGTAGGGGCGACCGGCCGGTCGCCCCTGTCTTCGGCATTTCGATAGATCCGATTTTAATCGGTGGTCTGTGGTCTGATTTTAATCGGTGGTCTATTGATTGTTCTGCGGCACCCGGTTCGGGTCGGCGGTAATCTTGATTTCCACCCGGCGGTTCTTCTCGCGCCCTCCTGCCGTATCATTTGTGGCCACCGGCCGGCTTTCGCCGTACCCCCTGGCGCTCAGGCTGGAGATATTGATGTTTTGTCCCCGTAGATACGCGGCCACACTCTGGGCCCGATCTTCCGAGAGATTGCGATTATACTCGTCGGATCCCACGTTATCGGTATGCCCTTCTATGACGACGACATTTTCAGGATATTTGGAAAAGACCTGGGCCAGTTCATTGAGCTTCGACCTTTCGGAGGAACGGATGCCTGACTTGTCGAAATCAAACAGGATATCCATGGTCGCATCAATTTTCTTTTGATTCGGATCGTAGGCGACGTTTTCCATCCCCTCGACCGTTTCGAGTTCTTTGGCCTGCTGCTCCATTCGATTTCCGATGAGTGCACCGATCGCTCCGCCGGCAACGGCCCCGATGGCCGCACCACCTTCCTTGTGTCCGGATTGATGGCCGATTACGGCTCCGAGTACACCGCCGGTGACCGCACCAATACCTGCACCTTTTGTTGTTTTGCTGGCAGAACAGCCAACCAGGAATCCCGCAGCAAAGCAAACCATCGTTACGTAAATCAATACTTTTTTCATGTACTGTCTCCAATTTTCTATCAAAAAAGTAAAAACACTTGCTGAGGCATTGTTTCCCTCAAGCACTAACCGGCAAACGGTTTACCACCGGGCGATGGAAAAAGCAATCGGATTGAATGGCTGGTAAGTAATAGTGCCCGAAGGAAAACCAGGATGTTTCGTCAAGATCAAGACCGGCGAAAAATTTAACCACAGGAATACTGGTCGTATTGTAGGGGACCTGCGTGTCCGCCCTGGTTCCAAGTACCATGGAGAACATGAAGAAAAGAATACAAGTCTCATGTCTTTGACTTCTTCATGCTCTTCATGCTCTTTATGGTAAAAAAGTTATTGCGAATTGATAATTAATGGGGCGACACGGATATCCAAAGGATTTAGTCAGAAAAGACGATTCATCCTTAAGGGAAGCTGCTTCTGGCCCCTCCAGTTTTCAAACTGGCTGCAGGAGCGCACGCAACCAAGCGTGCATTGGCTGTTGCAGTTTTTAGCGGCATAGAAACGGTCCTCGAGATCGTCCACCGTGTAAAAAAGCAGCGGCTTCGACCACTTGTCCCGGGTTTGGGAGCACATGGCGACCATGCCGTATTCATCGACATACAGGTACCGGCTGCCGGCCCGGCACTTGAAAGGGGCCGTCCCCTGGGTGATCAGCTTTTCCTTGTACCGGGTCACATCCCGGATCGTCAAAGGGAGCTGCCCCAGCAGGTATTTGTAATGCGACCGTTTTTCCATCGGAATGCTGCATTGCCCCCGGCTGTCGTGCATCAGCAGCAGGCGGGGGTCGAAACTGAGATACTTGGTGTGATTGATAATCTGTTCGACCTCGGCGATACTGCACGCTCCGAGCACCGCGCTGACGGCCACCTTGAAATGGGCGTGCTCCCGGAGGGCCTGGAGCTGCCTTTTCGAATTGTCGAGCACCTTGCGTGTGGTCCGGTTTTCCATGACCCCGTCGAGCGAGATCTGCATTTCATTGAGTCCGGCCGCATTGAGAAGATGGATGTATTTTTCCTTCAGCCGGAACCCGTTGGATATAAGGCTCACACTGAAAAAACCGATTCTGCGGGCATATTGGATCAGTTCCGGCAGCCGCGGGTGCAGGGTCGGCTCCCCGCCGGTAAGCGTGATCGTCCGGGCGCCGAGCGCTCTTAATTTGTCCATGCGCCGTTTCAGGGTGGTTACCGGAACTGGAGCGATTTCTTTTTCGTACTCATTGCAGTAAGCACAGGAAAGGTTGCAGCCGCGGAGAATCACCAACTGCACGACGACGGGGGCGTACAGCAGTTTACGGTATTTGTGCACGAGCGGTCTTAACGTCATGTTTTTCCGATATGCCTTGATCAATGAATGCATAGATGGTCACCACCGGAATCGTCCGTACCAGGCTGTGCATAAAGAAAATCGCATACAGGGCCATTAAAAACGTGTCGGTTAAAAATGGCCGGTTAAACCGGTTGAAAATCAGCAGCAGCCAGACGAGATTATTCAGTATCACTCCAAAGCCGATCCAGGGTTTATTGTACGTAATGGCATGATACAACGGCAACCTTTTTTTGATATTCTCACTTTCCCCGAGACGCCCCTCCACATAAAACGCGGGCAGTTCAAAAAACTGGTTTTTCACCCCCAGGTGAAACGCCGTCAAAAACCATGGGAAAACGCCCATATACGACAGCAGGCACATGGTAAATGTCTTAAACAGACGGTCGCCTGCGGCATCGAGAAACTTTCCCGATTCGGTCATCATGTCAAACCGCCGGGCGACCCTCCCGTCAACCGTATCCAGGATATTGTTGAATACGAAGATGAATAAAAAGACGAGCACTTTGTAGGGTCCGGGCGCCGCGTAAAAGACATAAAGCAGCATAAGACTTGCCGCCAGACGAAACAGGGTGATCAGATTCGGAATACTCCAGATCATGTCGGCCGGATATCCTTTCTTTGCCGCAGTTGCCGGTTGCGCTGAAACAGCGGATTGAAAACGACATCACAACGTTAAAAATGAGATGCGCGCCCGCTTCAGTCAATAAAGTAACCGACGCCATGCTGTGGAGCAAATCCGGGTAAACCCAAAACGACGGGGAGCCTAAAACCAAAGTCGAATTCTAATAACCGATTTTCCACCAAATTTCCCTATAATTTACAATCTTTACTTGATTGGAAATACAAAAATCGATAGTTTCGCAGGTGAAAATTACTCAAACAATTCACTTGCCCTTAATCCGGAGATTGCCTGTTAATGCCCGGAGTCATTATTTACGAACGATTTGCATGGTTTCACAGCAAGGTGCAAGCCGGCCGGTATCCGAATACCCGGCACCTTGCCGAACGTTTTGAAATCTCCCGCCGCACCGCCAAACGACACATCGAGTTCATGCGGGACCGACTCGGCGCCCCACTGACTTACGATCCTGCCCGTTGCGGGTATTCCTACGGAAATGACGCCTTCGAGCTGCCGCATTTTCCGGTAGCTCCCGAGGAGGTGCTTGCAATCCTGATCGCGCGCCGACTGCTTTCCCACACCGCGGGAGGATTCATAGGCAACGCCATGCGCCGGTTCGGACGCAAGCTGCTGGACCATGCATCCGGCCTGGGCTGGGACGCAGGCCATCTCGATCAGGTCTTTTCCGCCTCCTGGCACGGCTTTTCCCCGGTACCGGCAGAAGCGTTCCAGACCGTCACCCGGGCACTTATCGATCACCGCCTCCTTGAATTCACCTACCATTCCCCCCTTTCGGACACAAGTACCCGCCGGACTGTCGAGCCCCATCACCTGCAGCACTATATGGCCTCCTGGGTGCTCATCGCCCGGTGCCGCCTGCGCAACGAATGGCGAAAATTTCACCTGGCTCGAATGAGTGACCGGAACATCCTCGCCCAAACCTTCACACCGAGCCCCGCACCCGAATGGAGGCCCTTCCTGGAAGGCGCCTTCGGCATTTTCCAGGGAGATGCCGCCATTCCCGTCACCCTGCGCTTCAATGCCTTCCGAGCCCGATGGATCCGCGAACAGCTCTGGCACCCGGACCAGATATTTCGAGAAACTCCCGACGGCGGCGTGGAACTCAGCTTCAAAGTGGCCGATTTCCGGGAAGTCAAAATGATGATCCTCCAGTTCGGCGCCGATGTCCAAGTCATCTCCCCGGCCGCCCTGCGCCGGGAAGTGGCGGAGGAGATCGAAAAGATGGGAAAGATTTACGGGAAAACAAATTAATGAAATGGGGAATCCGGTTCTTAAACAATCCTCGTCCGTTCTATTCTTCCTCCTTTCGGAAAAAACTTTTAAAAAAACTTAGTTTTTCAGGCACAGGGACACCAGATGTCACCCCTGGGATGATAATGAGGATTTGAGTAGAATAAAACCATCAAAGCGCACTCTCAATTAAGAAGGTGACATATGAAACTCTCCCGACGGTCGATCCTGAAATCACGGGGAGAGGGCGTGGCGGATGGAAAGGGTGGAGGTTTTGATAGATGGATATAGATAAGAAATCAAGGCATCAATGCCTCAAATCCAGAAATCTTTTGGAAACACTGCGAAAGACAGAGGGACACCATGAATTTTAATGAGAAATTCAAAAAATTGACCGGCAAGTATCCATTTCCATGGCAGGAAGCGCTATACGCGCGCTTCATGGATGACGACATTCCCAATGTTTGCAACATCCCCACAGGCTTGGGAAAGACAAGCGTTATGGCGATCTGGCTGATCGCACTGGCCCAGGGCGCCCGCGTGCCGCGCCGGTTGGTCTATGTGGTAAATCGCCGCACCGTCGTGGATCAGACCACGAACGAAGCTACCAAGCTTCAAAAGAATGCGTATAAAATTGGTATTCAGGAACTTGCCATTAGTACGTTGCGCGGTCAGTTTGCCGATAATCAGGAATGGTCTTCCGACCCATCCCGTCCAGCGGTAATTTGTGGTACTGTGGATATGATCGGCAGCCGACTGCTTTTTAACGGCTACCGTATCGGATTCAAATCCAAACCCTTACATGCCGGTTTTCTTGGTCAGGATGCCTTGCTCCTTCATGATGAAGCCCATTTGGAACCCGCATTTCAGAAACTCATTGAATCCATTGAAGACAATCAAAAGTACGAGCGTCAACGGCAACAGGGCGACGACATGGATTTGCCGTGGCCCGGCCTGAAGATCATGGCACTATCGGCGACGGGAAGAAACGGCGATGAAATTAAAAACCCCGAGGGGCTGACGGACAAGGAAAAAGATCCGCCGGCAAATTTACCGGATCCCCCATCGAAGCCGATTCATTACGTATGGCGGCGGCTGAAAGCGAGGAAAACGCTCAAGCTGCATGGTGTTGAAGATGGAAAGAAACTGGCAGTCCACATTGCCGGCTTGGCGCTTAAACATACGGAAGCCGGTGCCGCAGTACTGATTTTTGCCCGGACGATCAAAACTGTCACGGAGATATCCAAGGCACTCACAACGAAGAATGGCTTGTCGCCCGAAAACGTTCAGCTGCTGACGGGTACCATGCGCGGTTATGAAAGGGAACGATTGATTAATCACGACCCCGTTTTTGCCCGGTTCATGCTGGAGTCGGACCGCTCTTCTGATGTGACGCCCGCCGAAGGTGCCGTTTGCCTGGTTTGCACCAGTGCCGGGGAAGTTGGTGTCAATCTCTCCGGCGATCACATGGTTTGTGATCTGTCCACATTCGACAGCATGGCGCAACGCTTTGGCCGTTTAAACCGGTTTGGGGATCACCCGGATGCTCAAATCGATGTGGTCTATCCCCAGGAAATTGAAGCCACTGAAAGCAAAAGAGGAAGCAAGGAAAAGACGGAGGAAATGGATATTCGACGCCAGCAAACGCTCGATTTGCTGAAGCAACTCAAAGGGGACGCAAGTCCTCTCGCTCTCGAAAAACTCGATGTTTCCGCTCGCATTGCCGCATTTGCACCCGAGCCAACGATTCTGCCGGCCACCGAAATCCTGTTTGACGCATGGGCAATGACGACCATTCAGCAAAAGATGCCCGGTCGTCCACCGGTTACTCCCTATCTGCACGGCATTGCACAATGGGAGCCGCCGCGCACAAGCGTTGCCTGGCGCAATGAGACGGCATGCATCACCAAAGATCTCATCGAGCATTACGGAATGGATTTCCCCCGGTCTTTACTTGACGACTACCCCTTGAAGCCGCAAGAACTCCTTAACGATACCAGTGAACGCGTGTACGAAGAATTGAAAAAACTCGGAAGTCGCCTCGGCGAAGAGTGCACCATCTGGATAGTTGGCGAACGGGGGGACATCGAGGTTATCAAGCTCGGTAAACTGCTGGGCCGGGAAAAAAAACTGGTAATCACCCGAATCTCTGATTGTACAATCCTATTGCCGCCATGGGCAGGCGGGCTTTCTGACCAAGGCACCTTGGATGGCGCTGCCGAGCATGATGCCAATTGCAAACTCATTTACGATATTGCCGACGAATGGCTGGGCGAGGGAAGCAAGAAACGGAGGCAACGCGCATTCAGCAGATACCCTCAGCCCGTGGAAGGACCGGAAGGCATGGCACTGATTCGAGTGATCGACACCGTCCCTGATGCTGATGAGTATGCCACTTCTTCCGAAAGCGAGGCGGAGACCGCAGCCGATTTTGAAAAAGGTACTCCACTGCGTAAGTACCGGTACTGGTTCTGGTATGTCAGGCCCCGTGATGCAGAGGATGCCACAGCTGCTTCTGCCGCACCCGTCACTTGGGACGATCACACAGGCAAAGTGGTGGAGGAAGCCACAAGAATATTGGAACACCTGAAATGGCCGGAGGAATGGACCGCTTTGGAACGGGCGGTCATTCTCGCTGGCGGTTTTCATGATCTGGGCAAAAAGCGCGAGTTGTGGCAGCTCAGCATCGGCAACCCCGACCCGACTACCTGGTATGCCAAACCCGGCAAGCCCATAGACGGCCCCCGATGGCGGCCCCGGCACATCAGTCCGTATCGCCACGAACTGGGGTCGGTTCTCGACCTAATATCGACGGAAAACCCCGATCAGGATCAACTCTGCGCACTTTCGAATGAAATGAAAGATGTTGTACTTCATCTTATCGCCGCACATCACGGTTTCGCGCGCCCCCACTTTCCGGAGGATCATACAATCGATCCGGACTATCCCCAATCCAAAGCGGATGAGGCCGCAATCGAAGTGATGCGCCGCTTTGCCCGGCTTCAGCGCAGATTCGGACGATGGGGGCTGGCATACCTCGAATCACTTCTCCACGCCGCCGACTGGGCTGCCAGTGCTGATGACTCAAGAAAAGGAACCCAAAATCAGGAGGAAACGCGGTGAACTATCCAGAACCATCGATCCAGGTCCAAGTCGATATATCCAATCCCGGGCAGTTTTTCGCCTGCTGTGGACTCCTGGAACTGGCTGATCGGCTTTGGCCCGGGTCGGAAGGTTATTTTAATCAACAGACATTTAACATCAACAATACAGGCAATCTTGCAGAACTGATAAAAACAGTAGTAAATACAACGATCAGCCAAATTGATCCCGAAGATGAGACTGCATCGCCGATTTATTTTGGAAAACCATTTAAATTGAGGCTTGACTGGTGGAAGGATGAAATCACTGGAGGCACACGGCTTAAAGTATGGGCTGGAAGTATGCGCAGCTTTCGAATTGCCCGGGCGATGCAACAAGCTATGGAAAAAATAAAAGATGTAGAAAGACTATTTGACTACTCCTCAGTTGTAACCGATCCGGGGCAACCCAGAAAGAAAGTTGAGCCTTTTTATTTCGATAGCCGACGAGGTAGTAACTCGCGCGCTATAGATATCGGGTTTGCTCCAGACAGCTTATCCATGAGCACATTGGCGTATCCAGCAGTTGAGTTTTTTTGTTTGGTAGGGCTGCAACGCTGCCGTCCTTTCGCAAATGGTTCGCGCAGGATTTTTGAATACGTCGTGTGGAATCAACCGACTTCAATCATGACTGCACCGGCAGCAGTTTGCAATTCATTTTCGAATCCAAATGCTGCCATCTATCGGTTTGAAAACGCGTTCAGGACAGATCAACGGAAGCACAAAGCCTTTCAACCCGCAACTTTTATAGGAGTATAAAAATGAACGATTCGAAGATCAACAAGTACGACCATTGGTTTACCAGTGAAGAAGGCCCGGCAGCACTGATTATTAAGGAACATCTCATGCCGGTCGAAGGTCACGATGGGGTTATTTTTCCTCCGACCTTTGCCGCTGGCGACGGATTCTCGGGGGGATACAACATCGATCCGCCACCTACCAAGGAAGATCCCTGGAAGACTCCCAATGTCTGCATCATAGATACGGTAGGCTCGCAGGCCAATCGTATCGAGCCGATCTTTGCAGCAGGTAAATACACGAAATTAGTTCCTCAAATTCTCATCAAAGCCGGTGAGAAGCAAGTGAACATGCTCGAAGTCGGGCACAGAGCCGGGGATGCGCTGGTGAGATGTTCGGAGTTACAGGAGCAAATGCATGCAGCTTTTATCGAACTGCTCAGGCATAATGCGGAACCACTATCAAAAATCGCACCAACATCACTGGTTTTCGGCGTTTGGGATTCCCGTGACACGCAAGCCAAACTACCTCGTCTGGTTTCATCGGTTATCCGGGCCTATAATGTTGAGAAACTGTCTCGCGGTGCGGTCTATACTCCACCCGTTGATTACGCTGCTTTAGATGTTTTCAGCGAGGTCGATAAGGCCAAAGCCGAGGGCGACAAAAAGAATCCGCTCGCTAAAAGAGGCTTTGTCCACAATCCGGCCTCTGGTTCCCATGGCGGCGTCATTGCCAGGGGTGGAATCCGGCGTGATGCGTCTCTGAGCCTTTCCGCGCTTCAATTGCTGAAGGCTGAAATTGATGAAGAGAAGACAAAGACCCTGCGCCGCTATATCCTCGGGCTTGCCCTGGTTGCCCTGACAGCCAACAATTCCAGTTATCTCCGACAGGGCTGCCAACTGGTAATCGATCCCGAAAAACCATCCGAATTCACAATTGTTTACCGTGATGGACGGCGGGAGCCATCTAAGATAACTCATTCCAGTGCGCTTGAGTATGCTGAGTCAGTTGCAAAAGTTTTTGTCGTTGGAGATGACCAGAGCGTTGCATTCGAGGCGAAAAAAGCCAAAGAAGATGTCAAAAAAAAGGACTAGCCAAGCGGAGCGCGTCATGTCTGAACACATATGCTTTTCGATCAAATTCCTTGATTCGCGTTTTCACGGGCGTTGCAATGGGGGCGAGCCCGAGTGGCCGCCATCTCCGCTCCGCTTTTATCAGGCGATAGTGGCAGCCAATTCCGATCAGATTGGCAGCAATGAAAATTTCGTGCGGGCCATGAAATGGCTTGAGAATCAGCCGGCACCGGTCATCGTCGCACCGCCTTACGAGCTTGGTGCGCCATACTGCCTCTCGGTTCCGAATAACGTTATGGATTTAGTGGGGAAGGCCTGGACGCGCGGCAACTATTTCGGAAAGGGCGATGCGAATCCGGCAACCCACCGAACGATGAAAAACTATCGCCCCATTCGGATGGTAGGAGGTGATACCGTGCATTACCTTTGGCAGCTAAATGAAGCTGCCTTTGATTCTAATGATATTCAAACGCTGATCAGGGCAGCAAGGCGTATTGTTGCCCTGGGATGGGGCATCGATCTGGTCGCCGGCAATGGAACCAGGATCAATTCGGATACCTTGAATACTCTTCCCGGAGAGCGCTGGCGGCCTCACGTATCGAATGCGGTAAAATCGTTGCGAGTGCCGACTGCAAGTACATTTGACGCGTTGCTCCGCAATTATGATCTGTTTGTAAAGAGAATAAATGGATCAATTTTTATGCCGGCAAATGCCCTTTCCCATTTCGAGTCAACTGGTTATGGGCGTGCGACCGATCCGGAAAAACGCCCCTTCGCAGTCTTTGAACTCCGGCATGACGACAGTTCTTTTTGTACTTACCCGCAGAGCAAACTGGTGCATATCTCCGGCATGGTTCGTCATTTGGCAAAGGAGTTGATGTTGCGGTCGCCGCCTCCTGGTGTCGAATTGGACTGGGTGGAGCGGTATGTGGCAGGGCATCGAAAAGACGGCGATCCCAGTCACAGTCAATTTTCCTATTTGCCGCTGCCCTCAATCGGACATCAACATGCGGATCAACTCGTGCGCCGGGTGATGATTTCTGCTCCGGCTGGTGATGATTCCTGGCTGGAGCACCTGGCGAGGCGGATGGCCGGCCACCGTCTGAAGCCGGAGCGCGCTGACGCCTTCGGCGCGAAAGGCCCGCCCTCACTGGTTCGCGTTCAAAATGATAAAATGGTCAGGTGCTATACTAAAGCGGCCGGAATATGGGCAAGCGTAACGCCGGTTGTCCTGCCTGGGCATGATGATCGCAGACCGTCCAAAACTCGGCGCCTCATTCACGCCGCGCTTGCTCAATCCGGAATAGAGCAACCTTGTGAGTTCGAGTGGAGCGCATTTTCTCATTTCCGCAAATCGCTATCCGCACACAAATACGGCAAGGATAAACAACCGGCCGGTTATATTCGCCCGGATCACTTGATGACCCTTACTGCGGTCCACCTGAAGTTGCATTTCAAAAATGAGCAGAATGTTCCCGGGCCGCTGTCCATAGGCGCCGGGCGACACTGCGGATTAGGTATCTTCGCAGGCATTACAAGTACAGGTTTTAGCTAAAACAGGTTAAATCCCACTTGAATAGGCCAATTCATAATCCAATAGTAAAGTGTCAAGCGGCAAATACATTATAAAGATAATAAATGATCATGCAAACGTTAACATCCAAGCAGATCACGACGCTTCTTAAGCGCGGCGAATCTGAGACCGTCGAATTCAAGAAGAGCTTTGACAGGGAAACGATTGAAACGCTGACCGCTTTTGCCAATAACCGGGGCGGTCGGGTGTTTGTCGGTGTTTCGGATTCAGGACAGGTGCTCGGGGTGGCGATTGGAAAAGAAACCGTGCAGAACTGGATCAATCAGGTGAAGCTGAGCACGGGAAATGCAATTATTCCCGACGTGGAAATGGTCACCATTAAAGAGAAAGCCGTGGCCGTGCTTTCGGTGCCGGAGTATCCCATTAAGCCGGTCGCCTGCCGGGGGAGATATTTCAAGCGTGTCAATAATGCCAATCACCAGATGTCGATTTCCGAGGTGGTCAATGAGCATCTGGGGACCATCAACACCAGCTGGGATTGCACCGTTGACGATTTCCACTCGGAAGCCGATATCTCGATTGACAAGGTCCGGGCATTCATCGAGCGGGTAAACCGCACGCGGGAAACCCGGACGCTCGAAGATCCCCTGACCGTACTGCGAAAGTTCGAGCTCTTGCGGAACGGAGGGATCACGCGGGCCGCATTTTTTCTCTTTATGGCAAATGAATCGAGCCTGAGCACGATAGAACTGGGCCGGTTCCAGACGCCCACCATCATCAAGGACGGCGCCCGGCTCCAGACCGATCTTTTCGCAGAAGTGGACGGAGTCATGGCATTTATCAAAAAGCACATCAACAAGGCCTACATCATTACCGGCGAACCCCAGAGGGAAGAACGATGGGATTATCCGATGGACGCCCTCCGGGAAATCCTGATCAACGCGGTTGTTCACCGGGATTATACGAGTGCCTCCGATTCAATCGTCAAAATTTTCGATGATCGAATCGAAATTTACAATCCGGGCCGCCTCCCCGAGGGCCTCAGCGTGAAACGCCTGCTTTCCGGGGATTACATTTCCAGCATCCGCAACCGGAAAATCGCCGACATGTTCAAGGAAGCAGGGTTTATCGAAAAATACGGAACGGGTATTCTGCGCATCCTGAGAGGATTCGCCGACCATGGACTCCCTGAACCGAAATTCGAGGAAATTGGGGAAGGCTTCAGGGTTACGGCTTATAAATCAGAGGTTGCTCCTCAAGTCACCGAGCAAGTCACCGAGCAAGTCACCGAGCAAGTCACCGAGCAAGTCACCGAGCAAGTCACCGAGCAAGTCACCGAGCAAGTTGACGGAAATATATTGAAGCTTATTGCATTCTGCGCAAAACCAAAGAGCCGCCAGGAACTCATGTCGCATCTGGGACTCAAGCACCGTGAACATTTTCGCTCAACGGTTTTGAACCCCGCATTGCAATCCGGCCTCATCGAGCCGACCATTCCCGACAAACCCCGCAGCCGTCTCCAGAAATACCGTCTCACGGCAAAGGGCCGGGGGCTGCTGGAATCCATTTCCAAAACATAACACCAGGCAGACAGGAGGTTGTGGCGATGGCACAGGAAACATCCTTTTCCGAGCACCAGTCCCAACCGGATCTCATTCCCGCCCGCATGCTGAACGAGTATGTCTATTGCCCGCGGCTGGCCTACATGATGTGGGTGCAGGGGGAGTTTGCGCACAGTGCCGATACGGTTGAAGGCACCATCCGTCACAAGCGGGTGGATCGGGAAAGCGGCAAACTTCCCGAAAACCAGGAGAAAGTCGAGAAAATTCATGCCCGGTCGGTTCTCCTGAGTTCGCAACGATTGGGAATCACTGCCAGGATCGACCTGGTGGAAGGCGGCGCCGACGGGGTTTGTCCAATCGATTATAAAAAGGGAAAGCGCCCCCACACGGCCACCGGTGCCTATGATCCCGAACGGGTACAAGTGTGTGTACAGGGACTCCTTCTGCGGGAGCATGGTTTTATTTCCAATTACGGGCATCTGTATTTTATTGGATCAAAGGAGCGCGTCAAGGTCGCCTTCGACGAAAATCTGATTTCCTTGACATTGAAGGCAGCCGGGGAACTCCGTGCCCTTCCCGGCCTGGACCGGCCGCCTGATCCGCTCGAAGACAGCCCCAAGTGCCCCCGGTGTTCCCTGCTGGGGATCTGCCTTCCCGACGAAATCCGCTTTCTCAATCACCTGGATGACAAGCCCCGGCCGGTCATGCCGGCCACCGAGTCGGGCTTTCCGCTTTATGTCCAATCGCCAAGGGGATACCTCCGAAAAGACGGGGATGTGATCGTCATCGAGGAGAATCGGGAAAAAGTGGCAGAGGCCCGAATCGGCGATGTCAGCCAGCTGGTGTTATTCGGAAGCACCGCCGCAACTACACCACTCCTTCACGAATGCTTCCGCCGCAACATCCCCGTGACCTACCTGAGTTATGGCGGATGGTTTATGGGACATTCCGTCGGCACCGGGCATAAGAACGTCGAAATCCGCACCCATCAATATCGAATGAGTTTTGATCCGAAAATGTGCCTGAGACTGGCGCGAGGGTGGGTGGCTGCGAAGATCGCCAACTGCCGTACCATCCTGAGGCGAAACTGGAAAGACAAGGAAACCGGTGAGAATCCTTCGACGGATGTGCTGCGGCAATTTCGGAATGACCTGCGACAGGCGGCCCAGGCAAAAAGGATTGAAGAATTGCTGGGTGTCGAAGGAAATGCCGCGCGTCGATATTTCCGGCATTTCGAACAGATGCTGGTGCCGGGTGACGGGAAAATCGACGGATTTCAATTTGACAACCGAAACCGGCGGCCACCGAAAGATCCGATTAACGCCATGCTCTCCTTTGCCTATGCCATGCTGACCCGTGAGTGGACCATTGCACTTTCAGCGGTGGGTCTCGATCCCTACAGGGGGTTTTATCATCAGATTCGGTTCGGCCGTCCTGCCCTGGCCCTGGACATGATGGAGCCGTTTCGTCCGCTGTTAGCCGATTCCGTGGTGATAACGGCGATTAACAACCGGGAAGTGACCGGGTCCGATTTCATTTGCAGTGCCGTCGGTTGCAACCTGAGTCCGGCCGGCCGCAAGCGGTTCATCGCGACATTCGAACGCCGTATGTCCCAGGAGGTCACCCATCCGATATTCGGGTACAGAATCAGTTACCGAAGACTCCTGGAAGTCCAGGCCAGGCTGCTCGGCCGCTTTCTTTCCGGTGAGATTCCCCGTTATCCTAATTTCGTAACCCGATGATCGGACGGCGGTTATGGAACATTTATATCTTGTAGCGTATGACATCTGCAACAATAAGAGATGGCGAAAAATCTTCAAAACCATGAAAGGCTATGGAGAATGGGTGCAACTTTCCGTCTTTCAATGCCGGCTGAGCAAGATAAAATACCTGATGATGGAAGAGGATTTGAAAAGTATTGTTAACCATGACGAAGATCATGTGATTATTGTCGATGTAGGACCGGCGCAAACAATCAAGCCGAAGGTACACAGCATCGGAAAGGCCTTCATGCCCGTCGAAAACCGATCGATTATCGTATAATTTTTTTTTTGCTGAATGTCCGCGAGCGGTGGTGACCTGTCAAATCGCCCGGCATCGCTCGAAAACGGATAAGTTCTTTGAAAATCAGGAAATAATGAGGATGATGATATGGAAAATACCAATTCGGTTGTTAACCGGATGACTTTTCGTGTAGACTGCTCGAAAAAACTCCCCCAAACCCTTGGCAGACACGGGTTACCGAGGGGGCCATTTCCGGAGCTGAAATGCTCCGGCCTCATTGAAGCATCCCCAAAAGATGTGCGACACTTTGTTCCATAAATAATTTCCGGAGCTGAAATGCTCCGGCCTCATTGAAGCTTGGCCTCTCCACGAGGCAGTTCTTCTGCTACTGCGGATTTCCGGAGCTGAAATGCTCCGGCCTCATTGAAGCTTACCACACACGACTACTGTTACGAAGTAGTCCTCAATTTCCGGAGCTGAAATGCTCCGGCCTCATTGAAGCTTGATATCATCAAAAGCAACGCCCGTTCGCTCTATTGATTTCCGGAGCTGAAATGCTCCGGCCTCATTGAAGCTCCGGTCGGACAGAAAACTTATCAATTATTTCGTAATTTCCGGAGCTGAAATGCTCCGGCCTCATTGAAGCCAGAGCCCGAGCGCGGCGCGATCCCGGATGGTGCGCTATTTCCGGAGCTGAAATGCTCCGGCCTCATTGAAGCAAGAACCGGCTGATGTGCCCCTGGGTAACGCCTAAGATTTCCGGAGCTGAAATGCTCCGGCCTCATTGAAGCCTCTCCAGTTCCGCCTTGATGAAACTCAAAAAGCTTTATTTCCGGAGCTGAAATGCTCCGGCCTCATTGAAGCTCCAGCGCCCGCAGCTGGGCCGCTATCTTGCCGAGATTTCCGGAGCTGAAATGC